>NZ_JACAPY010000040.1:34518-72494 GCF_013385455.1 Pseudomonas sp. G1002 | reverse complement strand
CTCGGTGTGCCCTCACTCCGGCTTTGGACCGTGGGCCGCCGTCATGGGCCATCCTTGGCCCAGGACGGCTAACCCGGCGTCCTGCCGGGTTACCCACGCTCCAAAGCCTGCGTTCGGCCAGCGTGGTTTAACGGGGCGCTGATAGATCAAAAGCAACGTCAAAAGCAGGGCAACAGCAAGATCAAAAGCAGTTGGATTTAGTGCGTATCCACCAGCCCCAATTCCCGCGCTTGCGCAATCGGATCGCTGATGGCTTTGATGCGGTTGGCTTCCGTGATCAGGCGTGCTTGCTCAGCCGCCGGTATATCGTCCAGCGGCAAGCTGGCCACCCGTTGTTCGTAACCCGCCAATACCAGCACCAGCAGCTCATTACGCTGATGCCGTGGCAACGCGCGGGGCGATTGGGTGACGGGGGCGATGGTGTCCAAGGCCTGCTGCGCCTGGCCGCCAAGGGCGTAGGCCAGGGCCAGGTTGCAGCGGCTGTCGAGGTCGTCGGGTTGCAGGCCCAGGCTTTTGGCGAACGCGGTTTGTGCCGCGACGGCCTGGCCGTTCAACACCTGGGCAATGCCCAGTCGGGTGTAGGCGACCGGCGACTGGCTGGCCTCGGCGGCCTGGCCCAGGGCGGTCACGGCGCGTTGGCTTTTGCCAAGGCGCAGTTGCGCGGTGCCCAGTCCCAGCAGGGCGTCGGCGTTGTGGGCTTGAAGGCCGAGGGCCTGTTGGAAGGCGCGCTCGGCACCGACCGCGTCGTTGCCGTCGAGCCGTGCCTGGCCGAGTTTGAGCCACAAGTCGATGCTTGCGCCCGGTTGCTGGGCCGCACGTTCGTACAGCGCCGCCGCGCTGGCGTAGTCGCCGCGTTTGTTCAGGTCGTCGGCCAGCTTCAGCGAGCGGTCGGAATCGCTCGGCGCAGTATTGGAACAGGCAGCCAGCAACAGGCTGCCGGCAAGCAAAAAGTGTTTGGTCATCGTCACAACTCGTTGGGCGAAGGCGGACGTCATGTAAGCATATTTTCCATGGCGCTCCTATGTCTGTCGGTGCTGTTGGGTGCCTCGATCGCCCACGCCGACGAAGAGCCCGAATGGTTCGCCAAACCCTACGCCTATGTGCTGGTGGACCAGGACGTGCGCGCCGCCCTCGAAGAGTTCGGCCACAACCTCGATATCCCGCTGGTGCTCTCCGACAAGGTCCGCGGCAAGGCCCGCAGCACCGTGCGTGCAGCCACCGCCGGGGAGTTTTTGCAGACGCTGTGCAGCACCAATGGCCTGACCTGGTATTTCGACGGCAACCTGCTGTACCTCAATGCCAGCGATGAAATCACCACCAGGCTGTTCAAGGCCAACGCCCTGAACCTGGATCAGTTGCAGGCCTATCTGAACAACCTCGATGTGTTCGGCCAGCAGTTATCGATGCGTAACGGCCCCGAGGGCGATGAAGTCTTCGTCTCCGGGCCGCCGCCGTACCTGGCGCTGGTCCAGCAGCATGTGGATCACCTGCAGCCCAAGGCCGCCGCGCCTGTTGTGGCGCGCGAGCACGGCGTGCGGGTGTTTCGCGGCGCCCAGGTGAGCACTGAAACCCCTTGATTCACCCCAACCCCAGTAAAGGAGCATGACCATGTCCGTAACCGCCGTAGACAGCAACCTCGCCCCCGGTGGCGCCAGCCCTGAAGCCAAGTTCAACGCCGCGGTGGACAACGCCAAGAGCGCCGATAAACCGGAGATGACCGACGCCGAATTCACCGATGCCCTGATCACTCAGGCAGTCACCATCGGCGGCCAATTCATCATCATGCCCAAGGCCCAGGAAATGCTGAATGACGCCATGTCCGATGACGACGAAGAGTAGGGCGCACCCATGACCATCAGTCTCGCTGCCAGCGCCACGGCCTTGCCGCCGTCCGCCGGCGCGGGGCCCGCCGGGGCCTCGCAGAATCTGTTCGAGCACATGGCCAATACGGCCAAGGGCATGCCCGAGGGCGCCAGCCCCCATCAGATCGGCTCGGGGCTGATGGAGCGCCTGAACAGTTTTATCGACCGCTCCCGGACCTTTTCCGAGCGCGCCGATTTGCTCACCAATAACCCCTCGGCGCCGCCGCAAGTGGCCGCTGCGGATATCCGCACCTCGGGTGCCTCGCCCACCGCAGAACCGGGCAAGAAAGTTGCCGAGCAGCAGGTCGACCAGATCGTCCATTCACTGGGCAAGATGTTCGACTACTCCATCGAAACCCAGATGGTGGTGCGCGGTGCGACGCAGATTTCCGGTTCCGCCAACACGCTGCTCAAGGGTCAATAACGCCATGCCAAGCCCGAATCGTGCCCTGCGCCTGCTGCTGATCGGCGTGCTCGCCAGCCTCTTGCAGGCCTGCGACATGGACCTCTACACCAACCTCAGCGAGCGCGACGCCAACGCCATGGTCGCGGTGCTGCTGCGCGACGGCATCCCGGCGACGCGCAAGGTGCAGGACAACGGCCAGTTGAAAGTGGTGGTCGACGAACAGCGCTTCGCCGAGGCCATGACCCTGCTGGACAACGCCGGCCTGCCGCAGCAGAGCTTTTCCAACATGGGCGAGGTGTTCAAGGGCAATGGCCTGGTGTCGTCGCCGGTGCAGGAGCGGGCGCAGATGATCTATGCCTTGAGCGAAGAACTGTCCCACTCGGTGTCGCAGATCGACGGCATCGTCTCGGCGCGGGTGCACGTGGTGCTGCCGGACAATGACCTGCTCAAACGGGTGATTTCGCCGTCGTCGGCCTCGGTGCTGGTGCGCTACGACCCGGGCACCGACATCAACACGCTGATTCCGCAGATCAAGACCCTGGTTGCCAACGGCATTTCCGGCCTGAGCTATGACGGTGTGTCGGTGACCGCGATCAAGGCCGCGGTGTCCATCAGCCAGAACCCGGCGCAACCGCGACTCGCGCGTTTCATGGGCCTGTGGCTGTTGGAAGACAACCTCAACCAGGCGCGGTTGCTGTTCGGTGGCTTGCTGCTGCTCGCCCTCGGCGCGGGTGGTGTGTTGGCCCGCCAGCAATGGGCGCGGCGCCAGTCCCAGGCGTTGTATGTGCTCAAGGAGGGTGAATGAGCCTGGTTGAGCGTTGGCAGGGGCTGATCGCCCAGCCGTTGCAGTTTGTGCGCGAGCAAAGCCTTGGCGAGTGTTTTGGCGAAGGCCTGCCGGTCGAGGTGCTGCAAGCCCTGCATGGGCAGCCGCGTTTTCGCTCGCGGCTGGAGCAACTGCTGGCCAGCCATTATCAGCTGGCGCCGCTGGCGCATCTGGTCACGCCGCCCGCCGCTGATTTGCCGGTGCTGCTGCTGAGCCCGGCGCAATTTGCGCGTCTGCCCAGGCTGTGTGGTGCGATCTGGCATGGCTCGACCCTGAGCCGGGAGATCCGCCGCGAAGTGGTCAATGAATTGCGCGAGGGCCTTGGCCAGGAAGCCTTTGCCCTGGCCCTCGCGCACCGGCAGTTGGGCGGCGCGGCCGACCTGCTGCGCGAGCCCGCCGAGTTGATCGACGCCATCGACCGCGATGGCCTCACCTGTGTCGCCGCCTGGCTGCAAGCCCAGCCTGCCGAGTTGCAAGGCTGGCTGCCCCTGCGGTTTGTCGCACCCAAGGGCTACAGCGGGCGCTTGCCCCGCGACCTGGAGATCGTCCAGACCGTCGCCGCCCGGTTACTCGCCGAGGAGCTTGCCCATGAGTGAATTACCCAGCCGTCCGGCCGCGCGGATTTTGCGCGCCGATGAAGCGGCGTTATGGACCGATGGCTTTGCCTTTGTGCAAGCCGCCAGGGCGCACGCCGAGCAGATCAAGGCCGACAGCGACCAATGGCTGCACACCGCCCGCGCCGAGGGTTTTGAAAGTGCGCGCCGCGAAGGTGCCGAACAGGTTGCACAGTTGCTGCTGGAAACCCAGGCCCAAGTCCAGCATTACCTGGCCGGGCTTGAGGCGTCGCTAGCGGACCTGGCCCTGGGCATCGTGCGTGAAGTACTCGGCGAACTGGATGACACCGACCGCGTGGTGCGTTGTACACGCCAGGCCCTGAGCGCGTTTCGCCAGGGCCAGGCCTTGACGTTGTGGGTGCCGCCCGCCGACGTGAATGCCCTGCGCCCACAGTTGCTCAAGGACGGCATCGCCGTGGAGGCCGATGCGCAACTGGGCGCCGGCCAGGCCCGCCTGAGCAGCCCGGGGGGTTCGGTTGAGCTGGGGCTGGAGGCGCAACTGCAAAGCCTGCGCCGCAGCCTGTTGCCCTTTGCCGAAGAGGGCGTCGCATGAACCTCGATCAACTGCTGCCGCGCCTGACCGAGCGGCTGTCCCAGGCCCGCTTGCGTCCGATGCAGGGCACGGTGCTGAGCATTCGCGGGGTGTTGCTGCGGGCCAGCGTGGCGGGCGCGAGCATCGGTGAGCTGTGCCACCTGCGCGACCCGGTCAGTGGCCGCAGCCTCAGCGCCGAAGTGATCGGTTTTGATGGCGACGAAGCGATCCTGTCGCCCATCGGTTCCATGGAAGGCCTGTCGACCCGCACGCAAATCACTGCCACCGGCGAAAGCCTGGGTGTGGCCGTGGGCGATGCGCAATTGGGGCGAGTGATCAGCCCCATGGGCGAGTTTCTCGACGGTGACGGTGTACCGCCAACCCTGAACCTGCAGACCTACCCCTTGCATGCCGAGCCACCGGCCCCGTTCTCCCGGCAATTGATCGTGCGCTCCATGGCGTTGGGCATCCGCTCCATCGACGGCTTGCTGACCCTCGCCCAGGGCCAGCGCATGGGCATCTTCGGCGAGCCCGGTGTGGGCAAATCCTCCTTGTTGGCGAGCATCATCCGCAACAGCGAGGCCGATGTGATTGTCATCGGTTTGATCGGCGAGCGGGGCAGGGAAGTGCGCGAACTGCTGGACGTGCAACTGGACGCCACGGCCCGCGCACGCACCGTTGCTGTCGTCGCCACCTCCGACCGCCCGGCCGCCGAGCGGGTGCGCGCGGCATTTGTCGCCACCACCCTGGCCGAGTACCACCGCGACCAGGGCCGCAATGTACTGCTGTTGATGGACAGCCTCACGCGGTTCGCCCGCGCCCAGCGCGAAATCGGCCTGGCCGTGGGTGAACCGCCGACCCGCCGCGGTTATCCGCCGTCGTTTTTTGCCACCTTGCCCAAGTTGCTCGAGCGCGCCGGCCCGGGCCCTGCCGGCAGCATCACCGCGCTGTACACCGTGCTCACCGAAGGCGACGCCGCCAGCGATCCGGTGGCGGAGGAAGCGCGTTCGATCCTCGACGGGCATATCGCCCTCAGCGCCGAACTGGCGCAGCGCAACTATTTCCCGGCGGTGGACGTGCTGCGCAGCCGCAGCCGCTTGATGGAGCAGGTCGCCGGTGACGAACACAAGCGCCTGGCGATGCGCATCCGTGAATTGATGGCGCGCTACGGCGAGATCGAAATGCTGATCCGCGTCGGCGAGTACTCCGCCGGCAGCGACCCCCTGGCCGACGAAGCGATCACCCGCCATGGGGCAATCGAAGCCTTCCTGCGCCAGAACGCCGACGAACCCAGCAGCCCCGAACACACCTTGATCCGCATGCGCCAGGTGCTGGCATGAGCCCGAAAGCGCAGCAAGCTCCAGTGTGGGAGCTGTCGAGCTTCAGCGAGGCTGCGATGGCGTCAGCACAGCCAACATCAATGTTGCCTGACCCACCGCTATCGCAGCCTCGCCGGGGCTCGACAGCTCCCACATTCGATCTTCATGCACTCAGTGAGTGCGCTGTTGGTATGACGATGGAGAAAAGAACCGATGAAGACTGAACAACTGCGCACCCTGCAAACCCTGCGGGTGCTGCGCGAACAGCGGGCGGCGAGCCAGTTGGCGGCGCAACAGCAACGCTGCGCGCAAACCCGCGGCGCCTTGACCGACGCCAAGGAACACCTGCGCCTGCACCGTGAGGCCGTTGCCCATGAAGCCGGCGAGATTTACGCCTCGCTGACCGAAGGCCTGTCGGTGGCCAGTTGGCAGGCCGCCCAGGATCGCCTGCGGGGCTTGGCCGACGATGAGCAGGTGCTTGAAGGCGACGTCAGCCACGTGTCCAGTACCCTGCAAACCCAGGAGCGCGAGCGTGAGCTGTTTCGCCAGGAGCGCCTGAGCCGCCAGCGCCAGTCCGATGCCTGGCAAAGCCTGCTGGACGGGCGTGAAAGCAGCGAACGGGTGGCCGGCGAGCTACGTGAAGAACAAGGACTCGGCACATGATCGTGGCCCTTGCCGACCCGTTGGCGCCCTGGCTTGAGCACTACGACCCGGCACTGCTCACGCTGCATAACCAATTGCACCGCCGGCGGCATGCGTGGCAGGGCCGCTGCGCCGGGCAGGATCTGAGCGTCGCCTGGGCCGCCGATCCCCAGCCGCTGAAAACACCCCGGGATGTGTTGCTGTTGCTCGGCCAGTCACCGGTGCGCTTGCGACTCTCGGCTGCCGCCCTGGAACAAGTACTGGTGCCGCTGGCGTTGCAGTTCGATGCGCAAGTGCTGCCGGTATTACCGCGTTCGCTGCTGCTGGAACTGGCCGTGCTTGACCTGATCGAGCGCCTAGAACCGTTGCTCGGCCACCCCGTGCAACTGCTCGAAACCAGTGACGACCTGCGGCCTTATGCAGTGCATCTGGCACTGACATTGACCTTCGGCAACAACCCGCCAATGGCCGCCCAACTGGACTTGAGTGAAAGCGCTGCAGTGCTGGTGGGCCAGTTGCTGGACCAGCACGGCCAGATCGACGCCGACCCGTTGCCGGCGTTGCGCCACACGCTGTCAGTAGTGGCCGGGCGGCAATGGTTGAGCCTCGGCGAGCTGCGCAGCCTGCAGCCCGGCGATGTGCTGATGCTCGAACCTGGCAGCGGCTGGCTGCTGGACCTTGAGGGCCGCCTGCAAGCCCGCTGCCAGCGCGACGGCTCGTCGCTGCAGGTGCAGGAACCTCTGAACACGCCCCTTTTGGACATGGAGAACACAATGACTGACGTCGATGCCGCCGCGGCCCTGGACGATTTGCCCCTCAAGCTGGTGTGCCAGGTCGGCAGCCTGGAACTGACCCTGGCGCAACTGCGGGAACTGGGGGCGGGCAGCCTGCTGCAACTGAATACGCCGACCGTGGATGGCGTCGACCTGATGGTCAACGGCCGTCGCGTCGGCCAGGGCCAACTGGTGAAAATCGGTGACGGCCTGGGCGTGCGCCTGCTGAGTTTCGCCACCCCATGACCGGTTATCAGCCGAACCTGATCGAGATCATCCTGGTGGTTGCCACCATCGGGTTGATCCCGTTGGCGGTGGTGACCCTCACCGGCTTCATGAAAATCTCGGTGGTGCTGTTCCTGATCCGCAACGCCCTGGGCGTGCAGCAGACGCCGCCGAACCTGGTGCTGTACGGCATCGCGCTGATTCTCTCGGTGTACGTCACCACGCCGTTGATTGGCGACATGTACCGCCAGGTAGAGGGCCGCGACCTGAATATCGAGCACGTCGAGCAACTCAAGGACCTCGGCGACGCCCTGCGCCCGCCGCTACAGGCGCACCTGGCACGGTTTGCCAACGAGTCCGAGCGCGGCTTTTTTGTGCAGGCCACCGAGACCATCTGGTCGCCGGAAGCCCGTGCCGACCTGCGGGATGACGACCTGGTGGTGCTGATCCCGGCGTTTGTCAGTTCGGAGCTGACCCGGGCCTTCGAGATCGGGTTCCTGCTGTACATCCCGTTCCTGGTGGTGGACTTGCTGGTGTCCAACGTGCTGATGGCGATGGGCATGTCGATGGTCTCGCCGAACCTGATTTCGATCCCGCTGAAAATCTTCCTGTTCGTGTCATTGAGCGGCTGGTCGCGCCTGATGCACGGTTTGATTCTGAGTTACGGCTGAGGCACGACCCATGGGCCAGGACGTTTTCCTGTCATTGATGAAACAGGCACTGATGACCGTGCTGATGCTCTCCGCGCCTGCGCTGGGGGTGGCGATCATCGTGGGTTTGAGCGTGGGCCTGTTCCAGGCGCTGACCCAGATCCAGGACCAGACCCTGCCCCAGGTGGTGAAGCTGGTGGCGGTATTGTTGACTATCGTGTTTCTCGGCCCGGTGCTGGCCGGGCAAGTGGCGGAACTCGGCAGCCAGGTGCTGGACAATTTTCCCTTGTGGACGCGCTGACCGCCCATGGATGCCAGCCTTACCGCACAGTTTCTCGAAGTCGCCTACCCGGTGATCAGCTCGGCCTCGCTGGCGGCCTGCCGGGCCATGGGCGTGGTGGTGATCACCCCGGCGTTCAACCGCCTCGGGCTCACCGGAATGATTCGCGGCTGCGTGGCCGTGGCGATTTCGATCCCGATGTTCATGCCGGTGTTCGACGCCATGACCTCGATGCCCAACCACGGCAGCCTGTTTATCGCCGGGTTGCTGATCAAGGAATTCCTGATCGGCATCCTGATCGGCCTGTTGTTCGGCATTCCGTTCTGGGCGGCGGAAGTGGCGGGGGAGTTGATCGACCTGCAGCGCGGTTCGACCATGGCGCAACTGGTGGACCCGTTGTCCACCGGGGAGTCGAGTGTGATGTCCACCTTGCTGACGGTGATGTTGATCACGCTGTTCTTCATGTCCGGCGGTTTTATCCTGATGGTCGACGGTTATTACCACAGCTACCAGCTGTGGCCGGTGACCGCGTTTACCCCGGTGTTTGCCAGCTCGGCGTTGCTGGCGGTGCTGTCGATTCTCGACCAGATCATGCGCGTCGGAGTGCTGATGGTGTCGCCGCTGATCATCTCGCTGCTGGTCACTGATTTGATGCTGGCGTACCTGTCGCGGATGGCGCCGAACCTGCATATTTTCGACCTGTCGTTACCGGTGAAAAACCTGTTTTTCTCGATCCTGATGGTGATCTATATCGGCTTCCTGATTCCGTTGATGCTGGACCAGTTGGCGGAATTTCGCGGCACGGTGGAGCTGCTGAAAACCCTCGCGGGCATGGAGTAGCGCATGGGCGATACCAGCGAAGAGAAGTCCCAGCCGGCCACGGATAAAAAACTCAAGGACGCGCGAAAGAAAGGCCAGGTCGCCAAGAGCCAGGACTTGGTCTCGGGCATGGTCATCCTGTTCTGCACCCTGTGCATTTCCATCCTCGCGCCCCGGGCCCAGGCCCAGGTCACGGCGCTGATCGACCTGACTGCGCAGATCTACATCGAACCCTTCGCCACGGTTTGGCCACGGGTGCTGGACCATGCCGAGCAACTGGTGATCGGCATTACCCTGCCGGTGATGGCGGTGACCACCGGGGTGGTGATCCTGACCAATATCATCACCATGCGCGGCTTTGTGTTTTCCGTGGAGCCAATCAAGCCGGAGTTCAAGCGTATCAACCCGGCGGAAGGCTTCAAGAAGCTGTTTGCCCTGCGCAACTTTGTGGAGTTCATCAAGGGCCTGATCAAGGTGCATGTGCTGGCTGTGGCGTTCTACGTGGTGGGGCGGCATGCGTTGCAGGCGTTGATGGAGTCGTCGCGGTGTGGCGCGGGGTGTATCGAGTCGACGTTTTTCCTGGTGCTCAAGCCGCTGGTGTTTACCGTACTCGCGGCCTTCATCCTGGTGGGCGGGGTGGATGTGTTGATGCAACGCTGGCTGTTCGGCCGCGACATGAAAATGACCCGCAGCGAGACCAAGCGCGAGCGCAAGGACATTGACGGCGACCCGTTGATCAAGAGCGAACGGCGACGCCAGCGCCAGGAGATGCAGGCGCTGGCCACCAAGCTGGGGTTGGGTCGGGCGTCGATGATGATCGGCACCACCGATGGCTGGGTGATAGGCGTGCGTTATGTGCGTGGTGAAACGCCGGTGCCGGTGGTGGTGTGCCGCGCTTCGCCGGAGGAAGCGTTGGGGATGTTGCAGGAGGCGTTTGACTTAGGGATACCGCAAGCGCCGGACAAGGGCTTGGCGGAAGCGATTGCGCGCAAGACGGTGCCGGGGGATCCGGTGCCGGATGCTTCGTTCCAGGCGGTGGCGGACTGGTTGGTGGCGGCGCGGTTGATCTGACGATCTTGAGCCGAACACCGATCAAAATGTGGGAGCGGGCTTGCTCGCGAAGGCGGTGTGTCAGTCAACATTTTCAGTGACTGACACACCGCCTTCGCGAGCAAGCCCGCTCCCACATGGGTTCTGCCGGGTGTCAGGAAGTTCAGTTATGGCTTGTCCACATCATGGTACTCACCCCCATACCCATCCCCCACCCGCCAGATAATGTCGTGGTTCTCATTGGTCCATTCCGACGGTTTCAGCGAGTACTTGTAGTCCTCTGAGTTACGGTTATTCCCGTCCCCGATAAAGTCCGGGTGGTCCCGCCGATGGTCGCCCCCGCGGATACTCGACCGCGCATCCCACTCTTCCTTGCGGAAATCAAAAATGCTCTGGTCCTGCGGTGCATCCCGCTGGCCCCAGTCGGACAGGTAGGTCTGCAACCACACGTACGCTTCATCCCCGTTGGGCTTGAGCAGCCCGTCCTGCTTGAAGTCCTGGATCTGGTCCCAGTTCTGCATCGAGATCTTATGCAGCTTGTGGGACTGCACCGTGCTCAAGATCGCCCCGACAAACGACAACGCGCCGGAGATCAAGAAACCCACCGGCCCCAGGAACGGAATGATCCGCCCGGTCACCCCCAGCGTGCCCAGCACGCCGCCGGCCGCGCCCACCAGGCTGCTGACACCACCGGCCATCGACAGTGAACCCGAGGCGATTTTCACCGGGTCTTTCTCGCGCACACCATCACGCAAGGTAAACGCCGCCTGCACCACACTGATCACGCCGCCTGCCACGTCGGTGGCCATGCCGATCACCTTGATCGCGCTGCTGGCGAACTTCGCGCCAAAACCGGCCCCGGCCACGCCGCCGCGGCTGGCAATGCCTTTTTCAATGCCTTCCTGGATCTTCGCCGCACCTTCGTCGCTCCAGCCGCCGCTGTTGAGGGCCTTGCCCACGTCCTTGCCGTCGTCCATGGCCTGGTCGACGATCTCGAAATACTTCTTCTGCACCGCCTCGGCGTCCTTGGGCAGCGCGTGGTAACCCTCGCCGGGCTTGGCCCACAGGTCGGGCAGGGAACGGTCGAAGCCCATCAGCTTGTAGGCGTTGGTGCCGCGCAACTTGTCGTAGACCTTCAAGCCCAGCGTGGCGAAGTGCGAGCCGGTGCCAAGGAAGCCAAGGAAGTCGTTGGCGATGCCCAGGCGTTTCATCGGCGTATCCGCCAGCTTGCCGCCTTGTCCGGCGAGTTGGTAGACGATACGGCCCATGCCGATCGCGCCGCCCACTGAGCCGAGTACGCCGTTGTCCTTGAGGAAGTTGAGGTTCTTCACGAACGAACTGCGGTTCTCTTCGCTGAGGCCCGGCATGATCTCCTTGCTCACGGCCTTGTCGATGTCGCTGAAGCTGATCACGCCGTTTTTCTGCCAGGTGTCGCCGAGGGAAATCATCGCCTTGCCGAAATCGGCGGCGGCGTTTTTGTCCTTGAGCAGTTGGTCGACGAACTTCGAATACACACCCAGCGCCTGGCGCGGCAGGCCGTCGGCACTGCCCTTGAGCATCGACAGGATTGCCATGGTGTTGTCGGTGGTGGCCAGGGCGGTGTTGTCGTCGGAGATCTTGGTGGGATCGTCCATCAGCTTTTCAACGGCATCGGTGTAGCCGTCGATCTGCAGGTTTTGCAGGAAGTTGTCGGCCTTGGCCGGGTCGATATCGGCCAGGGCGGTGTAGGCGGTCTGGATTTCCTGGGTGGCCAGTTCGGTCTTGCCGCTGTCCTGCAGGGACTTGATGTACTGGGTGAAGTTCTCCGAGGAGGTGCTGTCGATCAGGCGCTGCCTGGTCTCATCGACCTTCGCCTGGCCGCCGTCGACCTTGCCCAGGGCTGCGTCGTGGTTGGCCTTGATGTCGTGCTGGATGGTCGAGTCGCCGAGCAGGTCGTTGATGGTCTGGTCGATGGCCTTGGTGTCGAAGATGTTGTCGCGTACATCCCGCGAGGTCACGTCGATGGGCGTGGTGGCGATGCCCTGGTTGCCGAAGCCGTGCTCGGGAATGATCGACATGCCGTTGTCGGCCATGCTCCTGGCTTCCACCGCCCGCAGGAACTTGGCGCGCGGGTCGTCCTTGCCGATGCTGCCGTCCTTGACCCCGGCGCGGTAGCTGTCCACCAGGGTCTTCATCGACAGGTCCTGCACCGACAGCGGGTTGCCGCTGTCATCTTTCTCGGTGGTGGTCAGGTTGTCGACGGAGACGTCCTTGAGGGGCGGCAGGCCGTTGTCGGTGCGCAGCTTGTCGACGTCGGTGGTTTGCGCGGCGATGTCGCTGCGGTAGCTGGAAATCTGCTCGAACAGCTGTGGATTGCTGTCTTGCGACACCACGATTTTCTCTTCGCTGCCCCCCGGCTTGTGCTGGGTGAAGGCGATCAGGCCCGGGCCATAATCACCGGCGCCGCCGACGCTCATGATGTCTTCGGTGGAGGCCAGGTAAGCGTCCGGGGCGGCGAGGGTGTAGCCGTCGCCCTTGGCCTTTTCGATGCCGGCCAGGGTTTGGCCCTTGCTGGTGTAGGCGGCGAAGGCTTCGGGGGTGATGTCCTTGGACACCACCAGCAGTTTACCGTCGGCCTGGTTGACCACCAGGATGCCGTCCATGGGCGCGTCGACCTTGCTGATGTCGCCCAGCTTCAGGCTGGCCTCGTCCTTGCGCAGCAGTTCCTGGCCGGGCAGGGACTGGGCGTTCTTGATGTAGTCGAAGGCCTGCGAGCCTTCGCTGGCGTGCACGGCGTGGAGGAAGTTGTAGAAGGTGCCGCCCGCGTTGGGGTTGGGGTTGCTGAGGTCGGCGCCGGGCTGCGGCAGGTCGGCTTCGGACTTGCTGATCGCGTACTTGTGGCCCTGGTGTTCGAACAGGATCACTCCGGCGCTGCTGTCTTCGGACACCACTTTCAACTGGCTGAAATCGAGGTCGCCCGGCAGGCTGGTGACTTCTTCATAACCTTTGGATTTGCCGTCATTGAGGGCTTCCTTGGTCACCCCGGCCTGGGTGTAGGTGCTGAACGCCTGGGGCGTGAGCAATTCGGAAATGACCAGAGTCTTGCCGTTTTCAAGGCTGACCTTGAGGATGCCGTCTTCAGCCTTGCCCACGGATTTGATGTTGGCCAGGCGCACGCCGTCGCCGTCTTCGCGCAGCAGTTGCTGGTCGGGGTTCTTCAGGCTTTCGACGATGGCCTTGCCGGCCGGGGTGCCCTGGGTTTCGGCCAGGGTCTGGAGGAAGGTGTACAGCGGGGTACCTTCGTCGGGCCCGCCCTGGTTGACCGGGGCTACGGCATGGCCGAAGCGCAGGTTCTTCAATACGTCGAAGCCGTCCTGGGCGTTGGCCGCACCCTCGGCGCTGATCTTGTATTTGGCGCCGTCCTGTTCGAAGTAGATCACCCCGGCGTCCTTGTCTTCGGAAATGACCTTGAGCTTGTCGATGTCGAGTTTGGCCGGGAGGGCGGTGACTTCCTTGTAGTCCTCGGGCTTGACGGTTTTGTCGCCCGGCCCGGTGCTGGCAAGGATTTTGGCTTTGTTCAGGACGGCGTCGAAAACCCGCTCGGGAGCGTTGGGTTGATCGACGCGGGGCGACGCGGATTTTTCGGGGCGGGTGATCATCGGTTCAGTCCATGTGAGGGGCGCACGAGGACTCGATAGTAGGGGCTGCAAGCGAGTGAAAACGGGTTCGTTGGCAACAAGTCACAAGCTTTCACAGGTGTGAAATTCACGTCCCGGGGTAGCGCGTCTCCATCACGACGGACAATGCATCCGGACGCCAGAATTCCTGGTCGAACTCCACCGGCTGGTCATCCTCGCCGAAGTTCAAGCGTTCCAGATACACGCTGGTGGAACCGGTGGACAATTGCAGCAACTCGGCCTGTTCTTCATTCACCGTGCCAATGTGCATCTCCAGCTCACACCGCGACAGCACCCGGGAAAACCGCTCCCGCAGCAGTTGGGTCAGCGAGGTATTCAGGTCAGCCTCCAGCAGCCCAGGGCACCAGCTGGCCAGCAGCGCGTTGAACTCCAGCAACACCGGCCGTCGGTCGATCCAGCGCCGCCGTTGCAGGAAAAACATCGGCTCATCCGCCGACGCGAGGCCCATCCGCCTGGCCAGCCAGTCGCCCGCGGGGCGCAGCTCTGCGTGCAGGCATTCGGTGCGCGGCGTACGGCCTTGGGCACTTACGTAATCCATGAAGCCGCTGATGCGCGTCGGGTCATAGCGGATGCGCCGGGGGCTGACAAACCAGCCGCGACGGTTTTCCCGGTACACCAGGCCTTCGGCTTCCAGCTGCTGCAAGGCCTGGCGCAAGGTGACCCGGGTGCAGCCGAAGCGCTCGATCATCTCCCGTTCGGACGGGAATTTCTCATCCGCCTGCGGCACACCCGCCGCGATATCGTGGGCGATCTGTTCGCGAATGCGCTGGTAGTGCGGTGAAATCGGGTCGAAAGGCATCCTGGGGTTCCGTGTGCAGGCCTGGCGTGGGCGTGACTCTACCGTTCCTGTTGGCGCAGGTCACGCTGCCACGACACCAACCCATACGCCGCCAACACCACAAACCCGGCATACAACGCGGCGGTAAGCTGCAGGTCCTTGTACACAAACAGCCCCACGTAGACCGTATCCAGCACGATCCACAGCCACCAGCTCACCACATACTTGCGCGCCGCCCACAGGCTGGCCACCAGGCTGAAAGCGGTGAGCAGCGAGTCCAGCCACGGCAGTGCGGCATCGGTGAAGTGGTGCATGGCGGCGCCCAGCAGCAGCGCACCGATCACCCCGGCGAGCAGGTGCCGCCATGCTTCCTGGACCGGCAGCCGTTCCACCCGCACCTTGCCCGCGTCGATGCGCCCGGTGCTCCAGCGCCACCAGCCGTAGCCCTGCAACACAGCGAAGACCAGTTGCAGGAGCATGTCGGAATACAGCTTCACGTCGAAGAAGATCCAGCCGTACAGCAACACCGCGACCACGCTGACCGGCCAGCACCAGCGCACCCGTCGGGCGGTGAGCCACACCCCGGCGATATTGAAGATCACAGCGACTATTTCCAGCGGCGTCATACGGTCCCCTCAGGGTCAGTTTTGCAGGTGCAGCGCTTGTTGCTTGAGCTGGCGCTTGCGTTCAAAGGGCAGTTTTTCCTGGTCGCCATACGGCGCGCTGTACCAGTTGCCGTAAGTCGGGTTGGGCAGCACGAACCAGCGCTGGCCGAGCCAGCCCAGGTAGGGTTCGGCGGCCTTGCGCTGGGCGTCCAGGGTGTTGTGTTCGGCCTGCACGAAATCCCCCAGGGAATCACCCGCCAGGATCAGCACGCGGGCGTGTTGGGCGACCCATTGGCGTCGGCAGTTCTTGCCGTAGCCGGCGTGTTCGCAGCCGCCAATGGGCGTGCCGGCAGCCAGTACCTGCTGCTCGCTGTCCACCGGAAAGCCCCGCAGGCGCAGGTTGTTGACGGTGGCCTGGACCTGGCTTTGCTCGCGGTTGGTGATGTAGTACACCGTGATGCCTTTGTGTTTGGCGGCCTGCAGGAACGTCACGGCGCCCGGCAGCGCCTGGGCCTTGGCCTGGTCGACCCAGGTGTTCCAGCGGTCGTAGGAGTAGACCTGGTTGTTGACGACGTCCCGGGCATTCAGCGGGATGTTGTCGAGCACGGTCTCGTCGATGTCGACGATCACCGCTGGCGGCAGCCCGGCCAGATTGCGCGGTGGCAAGGGCAGGGCGTCCCAGTCCGGGGTCTTGAGGGCCACGTCCAGTTGGCGAGTGGCGTTGGCGAACACCTGGCGGTAGATCAGCTCGTGCTCGATGGAGGTCTGGGTCCACAGCACCGCATCCAGCTGGTCGTTGGCGGGCGGTTGCTGCTGGCAGCCGACGAGGGCGGTGGAGAGCAGGCACACACTGGCAAAAATCAGATTACGCATGAACAGTCAGCCTCAAAAATTGACGGTGGCGGATAACCGCGCGGTGCGTGGCGCGCCCAGGAACAGGTAGCCATCGCCCGCCGATTCACCCACATCGCGCCAGTAGCGTTTGTCGAACAGGTTGTCGACGGTCAGGCGCAGCACAGTATCGTAATCACCGACTTTGGTGCTGTAGCGTCCGCCGACATCGAACACCGCATAGTCGTCGACCTTCACGCTGGCCTCGCGGTTCGCGTACTTGCTGCCGCTGTATTGCACGCCGCCGAGCAGGGCCAGGCCCTTGATCCCGGGAATGCTGTAGTCGCCGTGCAGGCTGGCGCGCAGCTTGGGTACGTTGATCGCCTGGTGGCCGTCGTAGTCGTCGGTGCCGCTGCCGCTCACCCGGGCGCGAATCGCCGCCACGCTGGCGGACACTTGCAGGTTGTCGGTCACCCGACCATTGGCCGAAAGCTCCAGGCCGACGTTCTTCTGCTGGCCCTGCTGTACGAAGGTGATGCTGCCGTCATCGCTGGGCCGGTTGTATTGCAGGTCCTGGGTGATCTGGAACAGCGCGGCGGTCAGGCTCAGGCGCTGGAAGTCACGCTTGATCCCCACTTCCAGCTGGCGCGAGGTGGTCGGCGGCAATACCTCATCGGCGTTGCTGCTGAACCATGCCGCGGTGCCGCCCAGGGACAGGCCCTTGCTGTAGCTGGCGTACAGGGTGGTGTCCGGGCGCGGCTTGTAGATCAGCGCCACCTGGGGCAGGAATACGCTGCGCTGGGTATGGCGGGTGGTGTCGCCGGCCTGGTCGTAGGTTTCTTCGTCGAGGCGCACCTGGCGCCCGCCGAGAATGGTTTGCCACTGCTCGTTGAAGCTGATGCGGTCGCTGGCGAACAGCCCGTATTGGCGGCTGTCCAGGCGCCGATAGGTATGGCCCAGCGGCCCCTCGTAGGGGTCAAGCACCGGCGGCTTTTCGTAGATATTGCCCTCGCCGATGTATTCGTTGACTGATTCACGCCGGTCCACCAGGCGGCGCAAGGCAGTGGTGCCGAAGGTCAGGTCATGCTTGAGAAAACCGGTGTCGAACTGGCCGTTGAGGGCGGCCTGGGCTTCTTCGTTGCTGCGGGTGTCGTCGGGGCTGCGGTAGTCCGAGATGTCGTAGTCACCCTCGGCGCTGAAGTGGTTGGGCACTGCGGTGTTGGCGCAACTGGCGGCGCCGTAGCAACCCCAGGCGAAGGTGCTGTAGTCGTCGATCACCACGCGGCTGCGGGAGGCGCTGAAGCTGGCTTTCCAGGCCTCGTTGAAGCGGTATTCGAACAGGCCGTCGAGGTTCAGCGACTTGATGCCCACCGGGTTCGACCAGCTCTGGTAGCCCAGCAGATCCCGTGGCGACACGTTGTGGGGCACGGTGGTGCCGCCGAGCAATTGGTATCCGGGCACCGAGCGTTGCTCGCGGTTCTGGTATTCGGCGTTCAGTTGCAGCAGGGCGTTGGGGCTGATGTTCCAGTCGAGGGCCAGGGAGGCAAAATCCCGCTGGCCGTCGGCGTGGTCGACGTAGGAACGGATGTCTTCGTGGGCCAGGTTGACCCGCACCCCCACCTGCTGCTCGGCACCGAGCCAGCCGCCGACGTCGGTGGCCAGGTAGCGCTCGCCGTGTTCGTTGGTGGAGACAGTCACCGAGCGCACGTTCTCCGGGCGCTTGCTTACGTAGTTGATCAAGCCGCCGGGTTCGGACACGCCGCTTTGCAGCCCGGACAAGCCCTTGAGCACTTCCACTTGCTGCTTGTTTTCCAGTGCGACGTTCTGTTCGCCGGTGATGGTGCGACCGTTGATCTTGTAGCTGCTGGCCGGGTTCAACGAGAAACCGCGCACCACGAAATTCTCGTAGTAACCCACCGGCGCATAGCTGTCGCCGACCGAGGCGTCGTTCTTCAATACTTCACTGAGCAGGCGGGCTTGCTGGTCTTTCAGGCGAGCCTCGGTGATCACCGCCACCGAGGCCGGGGTGTCCAGCAGCGTGGCGTTATCGAAGCCGGCGACAGCGGCCTTTTTCGCTTGGTATTCGGTGGCCTGTTCACCGACTACGGTGACGGTGTCCAGGGTCGCGTCCTGGGCGTGGGCGGCCGTGGCGGCGAGGGTGATGCTCAGGGCGAGCAGGGTGTGACGGTACGGTGTTGCCATAAAAGGAGCGCTCCAAGGGCCTACCCGCTGGCGCCTCGCGCTTTATTGGGCGCAAAGGGGCCCAGCGCTGCGCAACGGACGGGTTGCCAGTACGAAATTAAAAAGCCGGGGTCGCCGCAAAGGGCGTCAGGCCGGAGCTGCTCCGGTAGTCATTGGTAAGCGTGCGTCGGCGGCCCATTCCTGCAGCGAGCCGTCGTAGAGTGCGAGGTCCTGGCGACCCAGCAGGGTCAGGGCCAGGGCGTTGGCCGCCGCGGAAATTCCGCCGCCGCAGTACAGAATCAATGGACCGTCGCCGTGCAGCAGCGTGGGTCCGATAGCCACGGCCAGGGCGTCCTTGGGCAGGTAGCGACCCTGTGCATCAAACAGCGTGCGTGCCGGCAGGTTGTGGCTGCCGGGAATGTGCCCGCGCCGGGCGTAGCGGGTGGCTGCGGTGCCGTCGAACAAGGCGCTGCCCAACGCGCAGACGAGTACGCCGGGTGCTTGTCCTGCGGCCACCGCCTCAACGCCTGCGCGGTCGATCCACAGTGGTGCGTAGGTGCTGATCGGCCAGGGTTCGACGACGGGTGTGTTTGCAGGCTGCCGGCTGTGCTGCGGTAACCCCGCCCGTTGCCAGGCGTTGAAACCACCGTCCAGCACGCCGGCGTGAATGCCCAGCCCGCGCAGCATCCACCACAGGCGTGCGGCCCAGAAACCGTCGGCGCGATCGTAGATCACCACGTTGCTGCCGACGCCTGCACCCAGATTCGCCAGTGCCTGAATCAGGGCTTGTGGTGTTGGCAGGGCGAAGCTGTAGCTCGCTTGAACGTCGGCCAGATCGGTCAGCAAGTCGGCATGCCGTGCGCCGGGGATATGTGCGTGCAGCCAACCGGCATGACCGCTGGCGACCCGGTAATCACCGTCAAAACGCGGGGACGGCAGGACGACGGTGGCGTCCAGTATCACCAGCCCGGGCTCCCCGAGGTGGGCATGCAGCCAATCGGTATCGACCAGGATACTCATACGGATTTTCGCCGCAGGTGGTTGAGCAATCGTTGCCCCTGGGCACCGGCAAACCACTGCAGATGGCCCAGCAGGTAGGCGTGATAGGCCACGTCGGCACTGCGGGTGGAACCCACTACGCCTTGGTAGTACGCGATTTCGGACAGGGCAAAATCCACATGCACCAACGGCAGCAGGGCGCTCAGGGTGTGCAGGTCCTGGGCGCTCAATGGCCGGCCCCGGTGATAGCCGGTGAGCAATGCGTCGACGCTGTCGAGGTCCGCTGCTGCCAGGCCACCGCTGTCCAGGTCCAGCCAGGGCACGGCGTTGCGTTCGATGGCGGTCGCCAGGTCGTAGAGGGCGAAGGTGCGGTCGGCGAGGCCGAAGTCCAGCACGCTGGCGACGTTGCCGTCTGCATGCCACAGCAGGTTCGAGGCGTGCCAGTCGTTATGGGTCCAGAGCGCCGGTTGTTGGTGCAGCAAGGGTTGCAGGGGCGCGTGCCAGGGCAACAGCAACTCGGTCAGCCGTGCGTGCCAATCCTTGTCGGCGAGGTACTCGGTCAGCGCGGGGGTGTTGGCGATCGCGGCCAGTGGCGCGGGTTGTTCGATCACCCGGGCGTTGGCCAGCAGCACTTCTGTTTGACGGCGGGGTGCGCTGTAGTGCTCGGCTGCCAGGTGCAATCGAGCCAGCGCCACACCCGCCGCCTGCGCATGTTGAGTGCTTTGGAAGGGCGACCACGACAGCGCATCGCGGTACAGGTCAAGGCCCTCGGCGACATGGTGAATCTCGTAGGTCCATTCACCTTGCGTCGTGGCCGTTGCACCGTGGCGGTTCGGCACCACTGCGGCAACCGGTGCGCCGTGGCGATGCAGGTGGGCGATCAGGCGGTGTTCTTCTTCCAGCCATGCGGCTTGGCGCACGTGTCGGTGATGCCGTTTGACGAACAGGGTGGCGCTGCCGGTATTGATCAGCCCGGCAGCGGAGAACGGTCGCGGGCTGTGCCAATGCAAACTGCGCAGTTGACCCAGTTGCGGGTACTCGTGCAGCAACTGTTGGATATCTGCTTCGTGCAGCGCTGGCCAGTCGGCAGCTACCGGATCAAGCCCCAGGCCATGGGCGGTGCGTTGTGGATTCATGCCGTCGCCCCGGGCAGATAGGCGTTGCTGGTTGCCCCTTGCCACACCTGCGGATTGTCGAGCACCGCGTGCTCGTGCAGCCACTCGGCATAAGGTTTCAGCAGCGCCTGGCGTTGCTCGCCCCAACGACCGTCATGCAGCCAGGTCGGAGCGATTTTGTGCAGGGATGCGCTGAGCAATTCCGCCGGGAAATACGGTGTGGTGTGCTCATAGGCCGCCAGCGCGATGGCTGGCTCTTCGGCCACGGCGAGATAGCCACGGGCGGTGGCCGCGAGGAAATCACGCACCAACCCGGGCTGCTCGGCGAGGGTTTGTTCGTGGGCGCCCAACAGGTAGCTGTGATACGCCGGTGCGCCAATCTGATCCACCGGCAACACCACCCGGCGTTCCGCTTCGATGGGGCTGTGCATCAACGCTTCCCAGGCCCAGTAGCCGCCGAAACTGGCATCGGCGATGCCTTCGGCCAACTGTTCGGGCCGCAACTCACGTACGCCGCTGTCCACCAGGATCACGCCATCAGGGTCGCCACCGTCGTTGCTCACCAGGTGACGCACCATCGCCAAACCCCGTGGCGTGGGGTTGAGCGCCAGGCGCTTGCCCACCAGGTCTCGTGGGCGGCGGATGCCGGAGTCGGTCAGGGTTTGAATCGACTCAAGGCCCGCATGATTGATCGCCGCGATGCCTTGCAGGGCTTGCCCCTGGCCGCGCCGGACCAGCAGGCGGTTGCTGGGGAAAATGCCGAAGTCCGCCGCGCCGGTCAGCAGGTGCTCAAGGGTGTCGCCACGGTAGGGGTCGTGCACCACCAACTCCACATCCAGGCCCAGCTCGGCGTACCAGCCGCGTTCCCGCGCCAGGTACAAACCCGCCGAATTCGGCCAGGGATGAAAGTACTCCAGCATTACCTTTACCGACACCATCGCTTGCTTCTCCAGCCTGCAGTCTTTTGATGGGGGCGATTTATAAGGGAGCAATCTGGTATATACCAATATCGTTTATTGCTATGGATATAACCGGGACCAAAAAAAACCGCGGCCCAAGCCGCGGTTTTTTACTCATCGCCTGGGTCAATCGGCAACGATGGCGTACGTTTCGATTTCGACTTTCTGCCAGGGGCGCAGCATCGAATCCACCTGAATCAGGCTGCTGGCCGGGCGAATGGCGTCGAACACCTCGCTGTGTGCCTTGGCGACGGAGGCGGCATCGTTGATATCCCGCAGGTAGACCACGGTGCGCACTACGTCTTCAGGGCCCATGCCCGCCTCGGCCAACACCTTGTTGACGGTGACGAGAATGGCCTGGGCCTGTTCGTAAGCATTGCTGTGTTCGTAATCGGGTGAGGCGCAGGTGCCGGAGATGTGCAGGTGGTTGCCCACGCGAACGGCGCGGGAATAACCGAACACGTTTTCGTACTGACCGCCCGAGGAAATAGTTTGCCGCGCTGTGGTTTTACTGGTCATGGTGGTTCTCATGTTGGGAGGGGTTTACCGGTGGAGTCCTTTACGAACAGGATCGAAATCAGGCCGACCACGGCACCGCCGATCAGGTACCAGGCGGGAATCATCTGGTTGCCAGTGATCGATATCAGCCAGGTATTGATCAGCGGGGCCGTGCCTCCGAACAGCGAGACCGCGACGTTGTAGCTCAAGGCGAGGGCGCTGTAGCGCACGCGGGCCTTGAACAGCGAAGTCATGGTGGCCGGCATCGCTCCTTCAAAAAACAACTGGGCGAGGGTCAGGATCAGCAGGGCGGCCAGCAGCAACCCGACACTCTGGGTATGCAGCAGCATGAAGCAGGGGAACGCCATGACGATCAGCAGCACGCAGCCGGTAATGATCATCCGGTTCCGGCCCAGTCGGTCGGCCAGCAAGCCTGAAACCGGGATCAACACCAGCATGAACAGCGTCGCGGCCATCCCCAGGTTCCTGGCGAACGTATTGCTGTACCCGAGTACGTTTTCCAGATAACCCGGGATGTACCCGAGGATGATGTAGTAGGTCACGTTGAACACGGTGACCAGGCCCATGCATTGCAGGATTTTCGGCCATTCGTTGACCAGTAAGCTGAACAGGCTGGGTTCGGCGCCCGTCGCCTTTCGCAGTTTTTCGTTGGCCTGGATTTCCTTGAACACTGGTGTTTCTTCCAGGCCAAGGCGCAAGTAGAGGGCGATCAGGCCGAGCAGGCCGCCAATCGCAAAGGGCACGCGCCAGCCCCAGTCCTGCATGGCTTGTTCGCCCAGGCCCAGGGTAAACAGGCTGACCACTGCACCGCCCAGCAGGAACCCGGAGATATTGCCGAATTCCAGCCAACTGGTGAAAAAGCTGCGTCGCTCGTCCGGCGAATGCTCGGCGATGAACGTGCAGGAGCCGCCGTACTCGCCACCCGCCGACAGGCCCTGGAGCAGACGCATGAGAATCAACAGGACGGGCGCAAACAGGCCGATGCTCGCGTAACTCGGGATCAAGGCAATGGCGAAGGTTGCGACGGCCATCAGCGTGATGCTCAGCGACAGCGCCGTGCGCCGGCCAAACTTGTCGCCGATGGGACCGAACACCAGGCTGCCCAGTGGCCGAATCAGGAAGCCCGCCGCGAAGGTGGCGTAGATCGCCATCAACTGGGTGGTCGGGTTGTCGTTGTGGAAGAACGTCTTGCCGATGATGCCGGCGAGAGAGGAGTAGAGCGCAAAGTCGAACCATTCGACCATATTGCCCAGTGTCACGCCGACGACCGCTTTGGTCAGCCGTTTGCGTGAGGGTTCAGCCGATGCACGGTCGGCGGGAAACCCTTGATGAATCGAGGAAGCGTGAACTTCGCCCATGATATTGCCCTCTGGAATAATTGTAGTGAGGCAGCAGTCAATAGGGAGTGGCAGGCCCACGTCTGATGCGCGGGGCCTGCGGAGGCTGGGGTCATCGCATATACACGCCCCCGGCGATGCACAATGATTCGCCTGTTATGTAGGAGGGTTTGGCGCTCAGTTGCCAGACCCAGTCGGCGATTTCTTCGACCCGCGCGGCGCGTTTCAAGGGGATCGATTCGATGGCGGCCTCGATGCGCCCGCCGGCACGGGTGCCTTCGGTGTCCACCCAGCCCGGGGCCAGTGCGTTGACCACAATATTGTCGCCGGCCAGTTCGATGGCCAGGGAGCGGGTCATCGACACCACAGCAGCCTTGGAGGCGCTGTAGAGCAACTGGTTTTTCGACACGGTGAACGCATCCACCGAGGCGAAGAACACGATAGCGCCTCCGCCGGCGGCTTTCAGGTGACGGGTGCCGATACGTGCGATGTTCAGTGAGCCCAGCACGTTGATGTCGAATATCTTGCGGTACAGCGCTTCGCTGAAGCTATCCAGGGATGACGTGGGAAAGATCCCCGCCGCATTCACTACGGCTCGCAGCGGTGCCTTGCCGTCCAGGGCGGCATCGAGGGTACGGGCCAGTGTGGCCTCCTGGGTGATGTCGCCGACCACTGGCGAAAACAAGGGGCTCGCCGGCTGTGTGCTGGGTGTTACGTCCACAGCGACGACGTGCCAGCCTTCGGCCTGAAAGCGCTGTGCGACGGCCTGGCCCATGCCCGAGGACGTCCCGGTGACGATAACGCTGGAGTGCGGTGCAGTGTTCATAAGGGCTATCCGATCAGGCGTATTGAGGAAGAGGGGTGCCGGGTTGCAGAGCCAGTTCCAGCACATCCAGTTGGCGCTGGGTGTCCTGGTAGTTGCTCAGCCATTCGCGCTTGACGATATCGATGCGTGAGTCGGCCGGCTGCAACTGGGCAAACTTCGCCGCCAGGCCTTGCATGCCACGCTCGCGCAGGGTGAGAAAGCGCATCACTAGCCGGGTCTGCTCGCAATACACCGGCCATTGCGGGCCACGTGGGGCGCCCAGGCCGATGTAGAACAGGCCTTCCAGGTTGGTCGGCAAGGTCATCGCGGCGGTACGCAGCGGAACACCGTCGCGCCATTGCAGCAGGCGTTCATCGAGGAACGGCAGGCGCGTGTTGAAACCGGTAGCCCAGACGATGGTGTCGTAATCGACCTGGCTGCCATCGGTGAACGTGACAGTCTTGCCCTGGATGCTCTCGATACCCGGTGCGACCTTGATTCGGCCGTGCTGGATCCAGTACAGCAGCAAGGTGTTGACCACCGGCGGTTGCGCATCCAGGTCGTAGGTATCCGGTGCCGGTAGCCCGGGGTAATTCTTGTGGGTGCCGACGCTGGCCATGATCAGCAGGTTCATGAGCATGTTCTGCTGTTCTGGCGGCAATTGCCCCAGCAGCGGCAGCTCGCCCCGGGGCAGGCCGAACAGGGTCTTGGGCTGGAACAGCTGGCCGCGTCGGATCGCAATGGTGGTGTCCAGGCGAGCCTGGGCGGCATCCACTGCGAGGTCGCATCCGGAGTTGCCAAACCCCACCACCAGCACCTTGCCTTGCACCTGCTGCACGTTGCGGTATTCGCCGGAGTGAATCGACACGCCGGTGAACCCCTTGCTTACTTGCGGGATCTTGCAATCCCACAGGTGACCGTTGGCCACCAGCACGCCGCTGTAGTGTTTGTGGGTGCCGTCTGCCAGGGTCACCTGCCAGCCCGCTTCGCCGTTCTCGTCCAGGGGCTTCAGGCTGCGCACTTCGGTGTTGAAGGTGATCTTTTCGCGCAGGCCGAAGGTGTCGGTGTAGGCGTTCATGTACGCCTTGACCTGATCGCGGCTCGGGTACACCGGATAGTCAGCGGGCATCGGGAACCCGTCAAAGAAGGAACTGCTCTTGGGGGTGATCAGGTGCAAGGCATCGTAGTCGCTGTTCCAGTGACCGCCGATGTTCGCGGACTTTTCGAAGCAGTCCACCTCGAAACCGGCGTCGGTCATGGTCTTCAGCGCCGCCAGCCCTGCGGCCCCGGCACCAATGATGCAGTAGTGATTGGACATGCTGGCTCCCCATTCAAGCGCCTGTTGTGGCGTCGGTGGCTGGAGTATCCCGCTCGGCAAGAGGTGGATGAATGGGCTAAGTCATGTGTTTCCTATAGGTGATCCCTATGGCTAGAGCGTCTCCAGGTGCGCATACAGGTTCTGGATGCGGCTCAAGTGGCTGCGCATCAGGTTGATCAGCACCCGGGTGGGCGGCGAAATAGGCGTGTCGTGGCGATGGATAAAGCCGAATACCTCGAAGATCGCCGGGCTGATCGGCACCCAGCCCAAGCGATCATTGAAGCCCAGCTGATGCAGGATCGGGCGTGTGGCAATCACATCGCCGAGCCCGCGCGCAGCCAGCTCGAAGCCGGTGATCTGGTGCTCCACTTCGATGATCGGGTCCAGCACCTCGCCGCCCTTGGACGCCAATTGCCCCAACAACCGGCGAATCGGGTCGGCGGTGCGCCAGCGCGCCTCGGTGAGAATCAACGGTGCCACCGCCAGGTCGCTGATGGTTTTCGGGCCCTTGAGTCGCTCCGGGTCGGCACTGATATAGCCGACCTGGGCCGACCAGACCGGCTCGCTGACGGTCAGGTTCTGCTGCTTGATCGGCAGCATCACCAGCCCCGCTTCAATTTCGCCCTGGCTCACCAGCTCGGCGATTTCCGAGGAGTTGTAGCCGACGATCTTGATCCGCATATCCGGGTGCTGGGTGCGGAACTGCTCGATCAGGTCCGTGAGGAAATAGTGGTGGGCGGTGCCGAAGGTGCCAAAACTGGCCACGCCACCGGACAGTTCACGCACAGCCTGCACCGCTTCATAGCCCTGGCGTGCTGACGTCACCATGCCTTGTGCAAATGGCTGCAGGCGGCGTCCGGCTTCGGTGAGCATCAGTCGGCGATTGGTGCGGATGAACACGTGGGTACCCAGGTGCTCCTCCAGCCGCAGGATCTGCTCGGACAATGAGGGTTGGGAAATATGCAGGCTTTCCGCCGCCTTGGAGAACGTACCGTGCTCGATGGCGGCGAGAAAGTAGTTGAGCTGTTGTAAGGTCATCGCGCTGAACCGTTACCTGTTTGGCTCAACATGACACAGATCAAAGCTGTCGCGAAGAATCAATCACGCCACACGGGCATGCCATGTTCGTCAATTGTCCAGTGCGGGTGGCGCGGTCGCAGGCAGACGCCACCTACCCAGCGTTCTTCCGTTGCATGATCCGGCCAGTAGGCTGCGCCGTTCAGAACCTGGCGACCCAGCGCAGTCAGCGCCAACACCCGCTGTGGCCATGGCAACTGGGCCCCGGACTCGATCAACAGGGGATTCTCGCCATCGATCAACGGCCGCATCAGCGCATGAAACATCATGTCTCCCAGGTACGGCAGCGGTTCACGCTTGCCCATCAGCTCGGCGAACACCCGGCCAAACGGCACCGGTCCGGCTTCATCCACGTATTGCAGGGACAGGCGCTCGGTCAGGGACAAACCGTCCTGCACACCTGGTAACTCCTGCAACTGTCGGCGCAATGCCGGGGCCAGGAAGGGCAGGGAGGTGGAGCTACTCCGGGCCAGTTCCGCCAGCTTGACCGGCGAACTGTCGCAGTACGCCAGCCAGGCCTGCCGCGCCAGCTTCAGCATGTCCTCATCGACCCGCCGACGCTGCGGCCACAGCCACGCCAATACTTCAGGCGCCAGTTGGCCGATGCCGATAAAACGCTGCACGCCGGGGATACGATCGACTTCGATCAACTCCAGTTTTTCAGGCAGATGCTCAAGCCCAGCCAGCGCGCGAATCAGGAACAACTGATCGTACGCATCCGCCTCACACCACAACACGCTGTGGCCGGCGCTGCCCAGTTGTTCAAGATGGTGATATTCGTCCGCATGCCGGCGCGCCACTTCGGCCTCATCCATGGCAAACACCTGGCTGATATAGCGGCTGCGAACGGCCTGGTATTGCTCGGCAGGCAGGTCCTGCACCGGGCCCATGCACAATGGGTCAATCAGCATCCGGAAGCGGCCCTTGAACCCCGCCACGCCCAGGCTGTGGGCGATATCATTGCCGCAGCGCCAGTGGGTGGTGCGGCCTTCATCGCTGGCGTCGAAACCTGGATGGCGGGCGGCAAAATCCACCGCATCGACGTGGGCCTTGAGCTTGGGCCAGCTGGGAAAACCGAGTTCCTTGGCGATCGACCATTGGGCATCGGATAAGGTCGGGGTTGCGGCGGCATCGGCGCTTTTCAGGCGCTGCAAAAGTTCCTTGGCGCGCTTGCGCTGCTGCTCAAGGTTGATACGGCCGTTAGTGGACGAGAATGATTGCGACATACGATCTCCTTGTACAAACCTTGTCCGCTTTAAGGTTGGGAGTCGTAGAAATGTGATATTCAGTCAAGGTCTTGGGCGCAGCCCTTTCCGCGGATGGTGGCGTAGATGGCGCCAGGCGGGAAATATAGGCAGTGCAATGATTGATTGCAAGCCGCCCGGTGGATCGCGCCGGGGTTTTGCACAGGAGACGTTCATGAAAGTTGGTGTGATTTCCGATACCCACGGCTTGCTCCGCGCCGAGGCCTTGGCGGCCCTGGAAGGGTGCGAGCAGATTGTTCACGCCGGGGACATCGGTAGCCCGGAGATCCTTGAGTTGCTGGCCTCGATTGCGCCATTGCATGTGGTGCGCGGCAATAACGACCTCGACGCCGCGTGGGCAGAGCATTTGGCTGACCGGCTGGATTTTGACCTGAACGGCTGGCGGGCGTTGCTGGTGCATGACATTGCCGAGGTGCCGAAGGAGCTTGATCCGGGCATCCGGCTGGTGATCACTGGCCACTCTCACAAACCATTGATCGAGTGGCACGGCGAGCGGCTGTTTCTCAACCCTGGCAGTGCAGGGCGGCGACGTTTCAAGTTGCCGGTGACCCTGGCGTTGCTTGAGGTGCGCGAGAAATCCATCAAGCCGCGCCTGGTGTCGCTGGAGCCCAAGCGCTGAAGAACGCTGAGGCGAAGGGGCTTGTTGTGGTGAGGGAGCTGCTGTGGTGAGGGAGCTTGCTGTGGCGAGGGAGCTTGCTCCCGCTGGGCTGCGCAGCACCCCCAAGAAATTAACGGTGTTTTTTCAGGTGTATCGCAGTGGCTTTATTGGGGCCGCTTCGCAGCCCAGCGGGAGCAAGCTCCCTCGCCACGGGGGACGTGCCCTGTCTTACCATTTGCGTCTGAATCAGGAACAAGGATCATCAACGCCATGAGCGTATTAGTCGAAACCCGGGCGCTCACGCGGATGGACGAGCGCCGCCAGCTGCAACTGCTGCAGCCCACGAACTTCCAGCTGCACCGCGCCGACCGCCTATCCATCACCGGTTCATCGGGCTCCGGCAAAAGTGTATTCCTTCGGGCACTCGCCTTGCTCGACGCGCCGACCTCAGGGGATATCCTCTGGAACGGGCAGCCCATCGCCAACGCGCAAGTCCCGCAGTATCGCAGTCGCATCAGCTACCTCTCCCAACGCCCGGCGCTGATCGAAGGCACGGTGGAAGACAACTTGCGTTTCCCCTACAGCCTCAAAGCCTTGCATCACCTGAGTTTCGACCCGCAGGCGGTCAAGGCGCTGCTGGCCCACGCGGGCAAGGAATCGGGTTTTCTGGCAAAAAATGCCGGGGATTTATCCGGTGGTGAGTCCCAGGTGGTGTCACTGATCCGTACCCTGCAACTCAATCCCGATGTGTTGTTGCTGGACGAACCTACCGCCGCTCTCGACCCGGCATCGTCCGGGGAGGTCGAGGCGTTGATCAGTGCCTGGGCCGAAGCGGATAGCGCTCACGCCTATATCTGGGTGTCCCACGACCTTGAGCAGGCGCAACGCATGAGCACCACCCATTTGCATATGGACGCCGGCGTGCTGACGGGGGCCGTGCAGCCATGAATTATCACGACCTCACGGCACTGGACATGGCCATCGCCGCCTCGCTGATCCTGATCAACGGTGCGCTGTCGCTGTTGTTGCGGCTGGGGCTGGAGCGTCAGCTGTTCTGGGCGGCTGTGCGCACGGTGGTGCAGTTGTTGGCGATCGGTTACCTGCTGGGCTGGGTCTTTGAATTTGCCTACTGGTATGTGGTGCTGCCGCTGATGTGCCTGATGACTCTGATCGCCGGGCTCTCGGCTGCCGGGCGAGGGAAGCGGACCTATGCGGGGCAGCGGGCCGACAGTATTGTGTCGGTGTGGGGCAGTTCCTGGTTGGTGACGGCTGTTGGCCTGTTCGCGATTATCCGGATTCACCCGTGGTACGAGCCGCAGTATGCGATTCCGATCCTTGGGATGATTCTGGGTAATACGCTTACCGGGGTGTCTCTGGGGATTGAGCGTATGACTCAGGAGCTGACCTCCGGCCGCAATACCATCGAGATGATTCTGGCCCTCGGTGGTTCACGCTGGGAGGCGGCGCAGGATGCGATTCGCCAGGCTGTGCGGGCCGGGATGATTCCGACGCTGAACCAGATGACGGTGGTGGGGATTGTGAGCTTGCCGGGGATGATGACTGGCCAGGTGCTGGCCGGGGAAAGTCCGGTGGACGCGGTGCGTTATCAGATTGTGATTATGTTTTTGATCGCTGCGTCGTCGGCGTTGGGCACGGTAGGTGCGGTGTTGCTCACCTACCGTCGACTGTTTTCAGCCAGCCATCGTTTCCTGCGCTTCAGGCTCGAAGAGCGGGTGTAGCGCAGGCGCTATCGGATCCCCAAAATGCACCGCAACCCTGTGGGAGCTGTCGAGATCCGGTTCAATCACCCACACCAAAATCCAGCAACACTTTCATCGCCTGGCTCTTGTCTGCCGCCAGCTCAAAGGCCTGCACCGCCTCGCTGAACGGCACGGTGTGGGAGATCACCGGACGCACATCAATCACCTGGCGATTGAGCAAATCCACCGCCTGGGCAAACTCCGAATGGAAGCGGAAGGTGCCCCGCAAGTCGATCTCCCTGCTCACCAGCATATTCAACGGCAGCGAGACCTCGCCACCCAGACCGACCGTCACCAGCACGCTGCGCGGGGCCATGCACTCCAGGCCGTTGCGCAGGGCCTGGGCGCTGCCGGAGACTTCGAACATCACGTCGAAGTAGCCTTTTTCGGCGGTATACCGCTTCAACGCGTCGGCGTCTTCCGCCAGGTTATGAGTACGGCTGGCGCCCATTTTTTCGGCGCAGGCCAAGGGCCCGGCGGCCAGGTCCACCGCAACAATTTCCCCCGCGCCCGCTGCCCGCAGGCTACCGATCAACAGGTTGCCGATGGGCCCGCACCCGGTGACCAATACCCGTTTGCCGAACACCACCCCGGCACGCTGGATGGCATGCAAACCCACAGACAACGGTTCAGCCATTGCACCCTCGGCAAGGCTCACATGATCGGCCAACGGGTGCGCCTGGTGCGTTTCGATCACCAGGCTTTGTTGAAACGCACCCTGCACGTGAGGGAAGGGCATCGCGCTGCCGTAGAAACGCATGTTCAGGCAATGGTTCGGCAGCCCTTGATGGCAATAACGGCAACGCCCGCAAGGCCGCGACGGCGAGACCGACAAGCGTTGGCCAATCTTGAACGGCCCGTCTTCACGGCCCACCGCCTCGATCACCGCCGACACTTCGTGGCCGAGCACCATCGGCTCGCGCAACCGCACGGTGCCGAAGCCGCCGTGCTGGTAGTAATGCAGGTCCGAGCCGCAGATCCCGCCCCGGGCAATGCGCACCCGCAGTTGGTCGGGCGTCAGTGCCTGGGGTTCGGTTTGCGGTTCTACCCGCAGGTCTTTCGAGGCATGGCAGACAATCGCGTGCATGAAATTCTCCAGGTTACAGCGAGGCGGTGATGCCACCGTCCACGTACAGGATATGACCGTTGACGAAACTTGCCGCGTCGCTGGCAAGGAATACCGCAGCGCCCGCCAGTTCGGCGACGTCACCCCAGCGCCGGCTCGGCGTACGTTGCACCAGCCAGTCGCTGAATTCGGGGTTGGCCACCAGGTTGGCGTTCAGTTCGGTCTTGAAATAGCCGGGGCCGATGCCATTGACCGTCAGCCCGTGGGGGCCCCAGTCGATGGCCATGCCTTTGGTGAGCATTTTCAGCGCGCCTTTGCTGGCGGCATACGGGGCGATGCCCGGGCGCCCCAGTTCGCTTTGCACCGAGCAGATATTGATGATGCGCCCCCGCTTGCGCGGGATCATCGCCCGGGCCACGGCCTGGCCGACCAGAAAGGCGCTGTCCAGGTTGGTGCTCATCAACTCGCGCCAGTGGGTTTCGCTGTAGTCCTCCAGCGGCCCGCGACGTTGCATGCCCGCGTTGTTGACGAGGATGTCCAGCGGGCCCAGGCGCTCTTCGATCTCCGCCACAGCGGCCAACACCGCCGCGCCGTCGGTGACATCGAACGCCTGGGTGTGCACCTCCAGGCCTTCCGCCGCCAGCAACGCGGCACTGTCACGCAAGGTGCTGCGGTTGCGCCCGTTGAGCACTACCCGTGCGCCAGCCTGGGCCAGGCCACGGGCGATGGCCAGGCCGATGCCGGCGCTGGAGCCGGTGATCAAGGCCAGGCGGCCGTCGAGGCGGAAACTGTCTAAAACACGCTGCATGGGGCGATCTCCGAAGACTGAGACAGGTGATCAACACTATCAATCCGAGTGCGGGGCGCCGCTCTCATTGTTATACGTCAAACCCTGTCATATCGTGCATCACGGGCCTTACTTCAGCGCAGCCAGGGCCCGGCGTCCAATTTTCATTTGTGATGGGGTGATCAATAACCGTGATAACCGGAGCCAACCTGATGGAACTCAAGCACCTGCGCGCCTTTGTCGTGCTCGCCCAGGAACTGCATTTCGGCCGGGCGGCCGCGCAGTTGTCGATCGTGCAACCGGCGCTGAGCATGCAGATTAAACTGCTCGAAAGCGGCCTGGGCGTGCGCCTGCTCGACCGCAACCGGCACTCGGTCACACTGACGGAAACCGGGCGGGTGTTTCTGCCGGAAGCCCTCGCCACCCTGCACCAGGCTGCCCGCGCCGCCGATGCCGCCCGGGCTTCGAACCGCGGGGAGATCGGCCGGGTGCGCCTGGGGTTTGTCTCGTCGGTATTGCCGCAATTGCTGCCCGGGTTGATTCGTGCGGTGCACCAGCGCTACCCGCGAATTGAACTGGAGCTCAAGGACATGCCCGGCCCGGATCAGGCGGCTGCGTTGAAAAACGGCCAGCTGGATTTCGGCCTGATGCGTTTGCCGGCGGCCTATCCCGGCGTGCAGACCCTTGAGGTGTTGCAGGAAAGCTTCGTGGTCGCCTTGCCCGGCGAGCATCCGTTGGCGACCCAGGAAACCATTCAGCCGACGGACTTGCTCAAGGTGCCGGTGTTCATCCTGGCCCGGCGTTATGCACCGGGTTTCTACGATGAATTCGTGCAGGCGATGGGCGTGCCGCTGGAGATCGCCGCCGAACTCGGCGAGTTCACCACCATGCTGGCGCTGGTCTCGGCCGGGCTGGGTGTGGGTGTGTTGCCGCTGCAGGCGGCCCGGGCGCTGCCGGCCAATTGCGTGTCCAGGCACCTGGCGTTGGGGGCGTTCCGGGCCAGGACCGGCCTGGCGTGGACCGAGCTCGACAGCCCGGTGAAAACCACCCTGTTCAACCTGATCGACGAGTTGTTTGGCGATTGATTGTTTCATCCGGTGAAATGCTGGATTGTAAAAACTGGCTATTCTGCTGCGTGCCGTAGCGGTGGAACATAAGCGTCATCGACCCGATCACCGGGTCGAGTCCCTGGCACATCGCGGAGCCCGTCATGATCAAACTGTACCGTTACCCCTTGTCTGGCCATTCCCACCGGGTTGAGTTGATGCTGTCGCTGCTGGGCGTGCCCGCTGAGCGGGTGCACGTCGATCTGAAGCAAGGCGCGCACAAAACCCCTGAGTTCCTGGCCACCCTCAACAGCTTCGGCCAGGTGCCGGTGATCGATGATAACGGCGTGGTGCTGGCGGACTCCAACGCGATCCTGGTGTACCTCGCCGGCCAATATGGCACCGCCCAGTGGCTGCCGACCGAGCCTTTGGCCCAGGCCCGTGTGCAGCGTTGGCTCTCGGCTGCGGCAGGACCACTGCACACCGGGCCGGCTGCGGCGCGATTGATCACTGTGTTCGGTGCCGCGCTGGATGCCGAGGCGACCATCAGCTGCTCCCACGCATTCCTCAAAGTGGTAGAGCACCAGTTGGAGCAGAGCCGTTTTCTCACCGGTGACCTGCCGACAATTGCCGATATCGCGCACTACACCTACATCGCCCATGCGCCGGAGGGGAATGTCGCACTGGACGACTATCCGCAGGTTCGCGCCTGGCTGGGCAGTATCGAGGCGCTGCCGGGGTTTGTGGGTATGCAACGCACCGCTGTGGGCCTGGCGAAGGTTTGAAGATTTTGTGGCGAGGGAGCTTGCTCCCGCTGGACCGGGCTGGCGCTCCAGTGCGCAGCGCTCCCAGGATTTTGGGGCCGCTACGCTGCCCAGCGGGAGCAAGCTCCCTCGCCACAACCGCTCCCAAGCCACTGGTTTGGTGGACCACATTCGATTAAGGGGACCCATGGACCGTTTCCAGGAAATGCAGATTTTCCTCGCCGTCGCCGAAGAACAGGGCTTTGCCGCGGCGGCCCGGCGCCTGAACATCTCGCCCCCCAGCGTGACCCGCGCGATTGCCGCGATGGAGGCGCGTATTGGCACCCAGTTGCTTTCGCGCACCACCCGCAGCCTGCACCTGAGCGAGGCCGGCCAGCGTTACCTGGACGATTGCCGACGCATCCTCGCGGAGTTGACTGAGGCCGAAGAAGCGGCAGCAGGCAGCTTCTCGATCCCGTGGGGGCACCTGACGGTCACCGCGCCGGTGTTGTTCGGCGAGTTGTTCGTCGCGCCAATCCTGGGGGAGTACCTGGACCTGTTTGCCCAGGTCAGCATCAACGCCTTGCTGGTGGACCGTGTGGTCAACATGACCGATGAAGGCGTCGATGTGGCCGTGCGCATCGGGCATTTGCAGGAACCCGGCCAGCAGGCGATCAAGGTCGGCGAGGTGCGTCGCGTAGTGTGCGCGGCGCCGGCTTACCTTGAGCGGCACCGGCCACTGCACCCCGGGCAACTGCGTGAGGCGAAGATTGTCACGTCGTCTTCCAGCCAGTTGGTCAGCGAATGGCAGTTCAGGGAAGGCGGCCAGCCGTTGAGCGTGGCCGTTGAGCCGCGCCTGGTAGTCACCGCCAACAACGCGGCGATCAACCTCGCGCGCCTGGGCTGGGGCGTCACACGGGTGTTGTCTTATCAGGTGGCCAGCGATGTGCGTGCAGGCGCACTGGAAATCATCCTGCAAGACTTCGAACCGCCGGCCTTGCCGATCCATGTGGTGTTGCAGAACAACGCCCGGGTACCGGCGAAGGTCAACACGTTCGTGGATTTTCTGGTCAGCCGGCTGGGGCAGGATGCTGCGCTCAACCCATCGATGCAGCGGCCGGCCTGATGGACCGTTATCGCGACATGCAGATCTTCCAGGCGCTGTCCCGGCAGCCGAGCCTGGCCGCGGCTGCCCGCTCCCTGGGCATCTCGGGGCCCACTGTGATCCGCGCGATTGACCGGCTGGAGACGCGCTTGCGGGTGCCATTGGTACAGCGCAGCACCCGGGGCATTCGCCTCACCGAAGCCGGGGCGACGTTCATGGCCGACTGTTCGCGGATCCTTGACGGCGTGAGCGCCGCCGAAGCATCTGCCCAGGGTGCGCACGCGCAGGCCGAGGGAAACCTGCGGGTGTTTTTTCCGTTGCTGTTCAGCCGTTATGTGATGGCGCCGCTGTTGGCCGGCTACCTGGAGCGCTATCCCGGAGTCCGCCTGTTTGCCCATTACCACGATCATTATCCGAACCTGAATGAAGACGGCCTGGACGTGGCAGTCCTGGTGGGGGAACTGCCCGGTTCATCCCTGATTGCCCGGCCCGTGGGCCATGTGCGCAACATCGTCTGCGCCAGCCCCGGCTATCTGCAAAGCCATGGCGAACCGGTGCAACCGGAGGCGCTCAAGGAGCATCGGCTGGTCGCCAGCCAGGCGTATTCGAATTGGGTGCAGTGGGATTTCCAGGGCGCCAGCATCAAGGCCCGGGCGCGTCTCGGTTGCACCACGGTGCAGGGCGCGATCAATGCGGCGGTGCAGGGCGCAGGGTTGATCCGGTGCTTGAGCTACCCGGTGCACGAGCACCTGGCGAGCGGGCAACTGTGTCGAGTATTGCAGGCCCATGAACCGCCGCCGCTGCCGGTGCATGTGGTCTACCGCGAAGGGCGCAACGCTTCGATGCGGGTGCGCAGTTTTGTCGATTTCAGCGTGGCGGCATTGCGTGAACATCCGGCGTTTCATTCACCGAGGGCTTGATCATGAATCACCAGGACGCGTCCCCCGTTTCGCCATGGCATGCCGGCGAGCGGCAGTTGCAGCAAAGTGCCGGCGTGGCCGAGCGCATGGAGGTGATCGGCGCGAAGGTGATACGGGATCACTTGCCGGAGCAGCATCGGGCTTTTTATGAGTTGTTGCCCTATCTGGTCGTGGGGGCCGTGGATGAGCAGGGGCTGCCCTGGGCCACGCTGCTGGAGGGCACGCCGGGGTTTGCGTATTCGCCGGACCCCTACAGCTTGCGTATCGACAGCCTGCCTGCGGAGAGTGACCCCGCCGGGAGCGGGCTGAAACAAGGCGCGTCGGTCGGGCTGTTGGGCATTGACCTGAATACGCGGCGGCGTAATCGCATGAACGGGGTTATCGGGGCTGCCGGCGTCGACGGATTTACCGTGGCGGTGGTGCACACGTTTGGAAATTGCCCGAAGTACATCCAGTTGCGTGCGGTGGATCCGGGTGCCCGGGGGCAGCGCGCTGCTAAAGGTATTGTGCGGCGCGCGAACTCGCTCGATGACGCTGACCGGGCGCTGATTCGCAGCGCTGATACGTTTTTCGTCGCCAGCTATGTGGACCTGGAAGGGGATGCGGCCAAGCGTTCGGTGGACGTTTCACACCGAGGCGGCAACAGTGGGTTTGTGCGCGTGGAGGGAGAGGTGCTGACGATTCCCGATTTTACCGGCAACTCGTTTTTCAACACCTTGGGCAATGTGCAGGTCAACCCGGTTGCGGGCTTGCTGTTTGTGGATTTTGCTACGGGTGATGTGTTGCAGGTGGTCGGGCGGGCCGAGGTGATTCTTGAAGGAGATGAACTGGCCACGTTCGAGGGGGCTGAGCGGTTGTGGAAGGTGACCGTGGAACACGTGGTCCGACGGGATGCGGCGCTGGCCCTGCGTTGGCAGTTCGAGGGGTTTTCTCCCTACAGCCTGGCGTTGGGGCCTTGGAAAGCCTGAGAGTGCTGCCGAGCCACTCGTGCGACTGAGTTAAAACTCAATTGCGCGGTAGGCGGTGTTTGGTGTCGGGGAATGACGCGATACTCCGTCGGGTTTCTGCCTGCCCAATAAAGGGCTGTCCCGAGGTTTCCCAATGCATGCACCAAGCCGCCTTGCGCTGCTGATCACCGCCACGGCTGCCCTCAGCGCCTGTGGCGATTCCTCCAAACTGCCGTTTCAGGCCGGTGTGGGGCCAAGCCCGCAACTGCCCGAACCCACTGCATCACTGATCCCGACGCTCAAGGTTTCCAAGGCTGTCGGCTGGCCCGGTAATGCCCAGCCAACGGCGCTCGATGGGTTCACGGTAACGGCGTTGGCCGCGGACCTTGACCATCCGCGCTGGGTGTACACCTTGCCCAATGGCGACGTGCTGGTAGCCGAGAGTAACCATCCGCCCATGCCTGAAGGTGCCACGGACGGCGGCACGGGTTTGCTCGCCTGGGCGCGTCGTACCGCGATGGGGTTTGTGATGGGGCGGGTCGGTGCCGATACGCCGAGCGCCGACCGGATCACGCTGCTGCGGGACGCCGACGGTGATGGGCGTGCCGAGGTGAAAAGTGTGTTTCTCGGTGGGCTGGCGTCGCCGTTTGGCATGGCGTTGGTGGGGGATGAGTTGTATATCGGCAATGCCGATGCGGTGGTCAAGGTGCCTTATGTTCGGGGCCAGACTCACATCGATGCCGTGCCGGTGAAGGTCACTGATCTGCCGGCCGGGATCAATCATCACTGGACCAAAAACGTCCTGGCCAATCCTGAGGGTACCAAGCTTTATGTGACCGTCGGGTCCAACAGCAATGTGGGTGAGAATGGGCTTGACGCCGAGGAAGGGCGTGCTGCGATCTGGGAGTTGGATCTTGCCAGTGGGCAGAAGCGTCTGTTCGCCAGTGGGTTGCGCAATCCCAATGGGCTGGCGTGGAAACCCGGCTCTACGCAGTTGTGGACGGTGGTCAACGAGCGCGACGAGATCGGCAGCGATCTGGTGCCGGATTACCTGACGTCGGTGCGGGACGGCGCGTTCTACGGTTGGCCGTGGAGTTATTACGGGGCTCACGTTGACAGCCGGGTGCAGCCGCCGCGTCCGGACAAGGTCGCCCAGGCGATTGCACCGGACTACGCGCTGGGGACTCACGTCGCGCCGTTGGGCCTGACGTTTTCCGATGCGCGGGGGATGCCAGCGGTGTTTGCCGATGGGGTGTTTGTGGGGGAGCATGGATCCTGGAACCGTAATCCGCAGGCGGGGTACAAGGTGGTGTTTATTCCGTTCCGGGACGGAAAGCCGTCGGGTGTGCCTGTTGATTTCCTGACTGGGTTTTTAAATGGTGATGGAGAGGCTCAGGGGCGTCCGGTGGGTGTAGCGTTGGACGGGCAGGGCGCGTTGCTGGTGGCGGATGATGTGGGGAACAAGGTGTGGCGGGTGGCACGGGTAAGGCCTTAGGGTTTTGCTCTTACAGCGGCTCACGGTCCAAAGCCTGCGTTCGGCCAG
>NZ_JACAPY010000040.1:25241-34398 GCF_013385455.1 Pseudomonas sp. G1002 | reverse complement strand
GTAAGAGCGGAACCATAAGCCGCCGTGACCGAAGAAACGGATATGCCCCCACCCCCAGCAGAATCACCCCCCCACCCCCCACCCAACGCCGTATACAAATTCACCTCCGCCACCAACTGCGCCAACCGATCAACAATCAACGCCTGCTGCGAACTGAACAACGACCGCTGCGCATCCAGAAACACCAGATTACTGTCCACCCCACTGCGATACCGGTGCTGAGCCAGGTCGTAATACGTCTGGTTGGCCCGAACAAAATCCCGCTGCGCCGCCAGTTGCTCGTTATACGTTTGCCGCGCCGCCAGCCCGTCCGAGACTTCCTGGAACGCGGTCTGAATCGACTTCTCATACTGCGCGACATAAATGTTCTTCTGAATCTTCGCGTAATCCAGGCTGGCCCGCAGGCTGCCCGCGTTGAAGATCGGCAGATTGATCTGCGGCTGGAACCCCCAACTCCCCGAGCCCCCCTGGAACAATCCCGACAGATCCTTACTCGAGGTGCCCGCGTTGGCCGTCAGCGTAACCGAAGGAAAAAACGCCGCCCGCGCCGCGCCAATATTCGCGTTGGCCGCCTGAAGCTGATACTCGGCCTGCACAATATCCGGCCGCCGTTGCAGCAGGTCCGACGGCAACCCGGCCGGCACCCGGGCTACCAGGTCGTCGGACAGCGGCTGTGCCGGCAAAGAATCCGGCACCGGCCCACCCACCAGCAACGCCAGGCTGTTGAGGTCCTGGGCCACCTGCCGCTGGTAGCGCGCAATGCTTGCCCGGGTACTTTCGACGCTGGTCTGGGCCTGGATCACATCAATCGACGTCGCCTTGCCCGCCGTTTTACTGCGCGACGTCAGACGCAGGCTGTGCTCGTCCGAGGCCAGCGTCTGCCGGGCCAGGGCCAGCAGTTCCTGGTCGGCGCGCCAGGTCAGGTAAGCGTTGGCGACGTTGGCCACCAGGCTCAGTTGCGCGCTGCGCCGAGCTTCTTCAGTGGCCAGGTATTGCAGCATCGCCTGCTCACTGAGGCTGCGTACACGGCCGAAAAAATCCAGCTCGTAGGCGCTGACGCCCAATGTCGCCGAATAGGTAGAGGTGATCGCAGACTTGCCGGTGGTAGTGGCGCGCCGCGGGACTTTCTGGCGGTTTTCGGCACCCGTGGCAGACACCGCCGGGAACAGGTCGGCACGCTGGATGCGGTACTGCGCCTGGAACGCTTCGACATTCAGCGCCGCCACCCGCAGGTCACGGTTATTCACCAGGGCCTGGCCAATCAACTGCCGCATCACCGGGTCACGGAACAACTGTTGCCAGTCAGGCCCGGAGGCCGATGGCCCCACCCGGTCCGCGTTATACACCGGGAAGTGCGCCGGGGTCGGTGCCTCGGGCCGCTGATAGTCCGGGATCAACGAACACCCGCCAAGCACACACGCCACGCCGAGCATCAGTTTTTTCATCACGCGCCAACCATCCATTTGGCCAGGCCATGCCGGCCACTCACGCCCAGTTTGGCCGCCGCGCGCTTGAGGTAGGTTTCGATGGAGCTGTTTTTCACGCTGAGTTTCTCGGCCATCTGCGGTACGGTTCCGCCGGTCAACAACCCCAGGCAAACCTCCTGTTCCCGCGCCGATAAGGTGATGTCACTGAGTGACAGGCGTTTATAGAATTCGCGCTGCAATTGCGACTGCTCCAACGGAGTTTTAGAGGGCTCGGGCGCTACCGGCGGGGCCTGTCGATTGATCTGCGCGTGGCGCTCGATCAACGGCAGCAAAGTTTCCGAAAGGCTCTTGAGAAACGACAACTGCGCCAGGGAAAAGGCGCGTTGGGTGTGGGGCCGGTAGAACGAAATCACGCAGCGCCGATTGGCCTGGCGCGATACCAGGTTGCACTGATGGGAGGTGCCGCGGGTGTGGGTGCTGTCGGCCTTGGCATTCATCTGGATCAACAGCGGGTCGTTCATGCCGAGCATTTTTTTCAGCAGCGGATGATCGTCGCGGTGATGCAGGGTGCGCGGTGGCGGCAGGTCCTGCTTCAACCCGTCGCTGCCAAGTAACTTGATATCGAGCACGCAGGCCTGGTGCTCGTCGAGGGTCCATTCACTGAGGTCCACCAAGTGAACCGGTACCAGCTTGTTGACCAGTTGCAGCATGTTCGCTGCGAAGTGTTCAGTGCCGGTGCTTGAAATCAACTCTCCCAACTCGAAATAAAAATGCGGATTTTCCATATTCCGAATACTGCTGGTCAGACTCATAGCCATCTCATCCTTGATGTCGAAAACCGTCAACGGTTGCCCGTACGTGTGCAGGCCTCCCGTTCTCCTTGAACCTGGGTCGGTGCTCGAGGCTTCATTTAGCCACGTGGATTTGTCCTACGTATGTAGCGGAAACGAGGGACACAACCTGCCATAAAAAGCGCGCCATTATTTCGTCATTTCCGACAGGGATATAGGCTGAAGCTGCAGGGTAAAAGGATTTTAGAGTTTGTTAACTAGTTGATATAAAACATATTTACTCAATTTTCTCGACATGCCCGGCTATATGGCATCGGCCAGATGTAGCCAATCTCCTACATCCATTTAATCGTTTCAGCACTGAACCATCAGCCAACCCCGGCGCGGTACCCGGGCTGTCCGGGTTTCGGGTGACATACGGCCCTCCGGGGCGATGCTTAAATCCCGTTGATTTCGCCTCAATGGGGCGTTGTGCGCCTTATCGACACCTCACATGAGAAGGATCTTATGACGTATTTCCCCCTGACCGCCGCCCAGCGGGATATCTGGCTCGACCAACTGCGCCTCGGTGACTCGCCGCTGTACAACATCGGGGGTTATATCGAACTCACGGGCACCGTGAATCCCGCATTGATCCAGCGAGCCATCGAGCACCTGGTGGCCAAGCACGACGCATTGCGTACGGTGTTGCAAGTGGCGGCCGATGGCTTGCCACGGCAGGCGTTTGCCGAGGCAATGGCGGTATCGGTGCCGCAGCATGACGTCTCGCGCCAGCCGGATCCCCGCGCGGCCGCCGAGGCCTTGTTGCAGGCGCAGATGGCGCGAACCTATGCGCTGGTCGACGAGCCGTTGTTCCGCTTCTTCTTGGTCAAGCTCGATGACCAGCATTACCGCCTCGGCACCCAGGCTCACCACCTGATTCTCGATGGCTGGGGCTTTGGCCAGATGCTGCAATCCCTTGCCGGGATCTACAGCGCCCTGGAGCAGGGCCGACAACCGGACCTGTCGGCGCCGTCCTATATCGACTTCATCGACAACGATGAACGCTATCGCGAGTCGGCCCGTTACGCCCGGGACCGCAGCTACTGGCTGGACAAATACCAGGCGCTGCCAGAGCCGCTGCTGACGCGCCGTTACCAGGCCAAGGGCGATGCGCCGAGCAACACCCTGGTAGCACCGTTTCCGGCGGCGCTGCTCAATCGCATGGCGCGGGCGGCGAACCATTACCAGGCGTCGGCGTTCCATGTGTTATTGGCGGCGATGTACCTGTACTTCAGCCGCACCGGCCAGCGCCAGGAGTGGGTGGTGGGGCTGCCGATACTCAACCGTTCCAATGCACGCTTTCGTTCGACCCTGGGGCTTTTCACCCAGGTCAGTGCCGTGCGCTTGCAGTTCAGCGACGACCTGCCTTTCAGCGCCCTGGTGCGTGGCGTGCGCGACCAGCTCCAGCAGGATTTCCGACATCAGCGTTTCCCGCTGAGCGAGATGAATCGCGAGCTGGGTTTGCTGCGCGCCGACCGCGGCCAACTGTTCGACCTGTCGGTGTCCTATGAGCAGGACGACCATGAATTTCGCTACGGCCAGGCGTCGGCCCGGGCGATCAAGGTGTCCAACCACCATGAGCCGTTGCCGCTGGCGATTCACTTGCGCAGCAATCGCTACCACGACACGGCGTGCCTGCACTGCGTCTACAACGAGGCGTATTTCCAGGCACACGAGGTGCAGGCCCTGGCCGATCGCCTGGTGTATGTGCTGGAGCAGGGGCTGGAAAACACCGCGCTGCCCCTGGCTGACTTCTCGCTGATAACGCCCGAGGAAACCGCGCAGTTGCAACGCTGGAACGCCACCGCCCAGGCCTATCCCGCAGCGCAAACCCTGCATGGGCGTGTCGAGGCCCAGGCCGCGGTGACCCCGCATGCGGTGGCGGCGGTGTATCAGGGGCAGCGATTGACGTATGACCAATTGAATCAACGGGCCAATGCCCTGGCGCGGCAGCTATTGGTGCTCGGGGTAAAGCCCGACGACCGTGTGGCGATAGTCGCCCGGCGCGGCCTGGAGACGCTGGTGGGCTTGCTGGGGATTCTCAAGTCCGGCGCCTGTTATGTCCCGGTGGACCCGGCCCATCCTGCCGAGCGCCTGCACTACCTGCTCGATGACAGCGCGCCGGTGGCGGTGCTGACGCAGACGGATTTGCTCGAGCGTCTACCGGTATTGAGCGTGCCGGTCATCAATCTGGATCACGCCACGGCGCAGTTGGCGCGCAACCCGCAAGTGGCGATGACACCCGCCAACCTCGCTTATGTGATCTACACCTCGGGCTCCACCGGCCTGCCCAAGGGCGTGATGGTGGAGCACCACACCGTGGCCAACCTGGTGGACTGGCATTGCCAGGCCTTCGATTTGCACGCGGGCAGCCATACCGCCAGCGTTGCCGGTTTCGGGTTTGACGCCATGGCCTGGGAGGTCTGGCCAGCGCTGTGCGTGGGCGCGACCTTGCACTTGCCGCCGCCCCACGACGGCGCCGAAGACATCGACGCGCTGCTGGCCTGGTGGCGCGCGCAACCGCTGGACGTATGCTTCCTGCCCACGCCGGTGGCCGAGTATGCGTTCAGCCAGAATATCGAACACCCGACTTTGCGCACGCTGCTGATTGGTGGCGACCGCCTGCGCCAGTTCAACCAGGCGCGCAGTTTCGCGGTGATCAACAACTACGGTCCCACTGAAGCCACCGTGGTTGCCACCTCGGGCCTCGTTGAGGCCGGGCAGGCGCTGCACATCGGCAAACCCATCGCGAATGCCGCGGTCTACCTGCTGGATGAGCAACAGCGGCCGGTGCCCATCGGTACTGCAGGCGAGTTGTACGTCGGCGGGAAAGGCGTGGCGCGGGGCTATTTGAACCGCCCGGACATGACCGCAGAGCGCTTCCTTGATGACCCATTCAACCCAGGCCGCATGTACCGCACCGGCGACCTGGCGCGTTGGCTGCCGGATGGGAATATTGAATATTTGGGCCGCAACGACGACCAGGTAAAAATTCGCGGCGTGCGTATCGAGCCGGGGGAAATCGAGTCCGCCCTGGCGGGTTATGAAGGGGTCACCGAAGCGGTGGTGCTGGTACGCGAGGGGCAGCTGTTGGCCTGGTTCACCGAGCACGCGCCGGTTGCGATTGAAGCGCTTCGCGCCCATCTCAAGTCACGCTTGCCGGATTACATGGTGCCGCAGGCCTACGTAAAGCTGGACGCGTTGCCCCTGACGGCCAACGGCAAACTCGACCGCAAGGCCTTGCCGGCACCCGGTGCCGATGCATTTGTCAGTCGAATTTACGAAGCCCCCGAAGGGCCTACGGAAATCGCCCTGGCGCAGATCTGGGCCGATGTACTGCACGTCGAGCGGGTGGGGCGGCATGACCATTTCTTCGAGTTGGGCGGCCATTCGCTGTTGGCGGTCCAGTTGGTGCAGCACATGCGCCAGGTCGGGTTGCAGGCCGACGTGCAGGTGCTGTTCGGCCAGCCGACCCTGGCCGCACTGGCGGCAGCGGTCGGCCAGGGCACCGAGCTTGAGGTGCCGGCCAACCGTGTTCCGGCAGGTTGCCAATTGATTACTCCGGACCTGCTGGCGCTGGCCGAACTGGACCCGCCGACGATAGAACGCATCGTCGCCGCGATCCCCGGTGGCGCCGCCAATGTGCAGGAGATCTACCCGCTGGCGCCGTTGCAGGAAGGCCTGCTGTATCACCACATCACTGACGAGCGCGATCCGTACCAGCAACACGCGATGTTCAGCTTTGCCCGCCGTGAACAGCTGGAAGCGTTCGCCCAGGCGCTGCAACAGGTGATCGACCGCCATGACATCCTGCGCACCAGCCTGGCGTGGGATGCCCTCGAACAACCGATGCAAGTGGTGTGGCGCAAGGCGATTCTGGACGTGCAATCGGTGGCCCTCCAGGGCGATTCAATCCTCGAACAACTGCGCGAACGCCAGCGGCCACTGGACTTGCGCAAGGCGCCGCTGATGGCCCTGGATTACGCCGAAGACCGGCAGAACCGCCGTTGGGTGGGCATGCTGCGTTTCCATCACCTGGTGAACGACGCCACATCGACGCAAGTACTGATGGCGGAAATCCAGGCGCATCTGCTTGGCCAGCAACAGCAATTGCCGGCGCCGGTGCCCTATCGCAACGTGGTCGCCCAGGCCCGGTCAGCGGAACGCGAGGCCGGGCACGAAGCGTTCTTTCGCGAGCGGCTGGCGGATGTCGACGAGCCGACCCTGGCCTTCGGTTTACAGGAACGCCAGGCGGATCGCCGTGACACCGAGGAAGCCGACGTGCTGCTTCCCGACGCACTCGGCCAGTTGTTGCGCGAGCAGGCCCGCACCTTGGGTGTCAGCGCGGCGAGCCTGTTTCATCTGGCGTGGGCCCAGGTACTGGGTCGCGTCTCGGGCCGTGACGATGTGGTGTTCGGTACGGTTCTGCTGGGACGCCTGCAGGCCGGTGAGGGCGCGGACCGTGCCCTGGGCATGTTCATCAACACCTTGCCGCTGCGGGTACGCCTGGCCGGGGTGACGGTGCGCGAGGCGATCAGGCAGACGCAGCAGCAACTCAGCGCCTTGCTCGCCCACGAGCAAGCGTCCCTGGCGTTGGCCCAGCGTTGCAGCGGCGTCACACCGCTGTTCAACAGCCTGCTGAATTACCGGCATGTCTCGGTCGAGGCACTCGAGGTGCTGCAGCCCGGCATCGAATTGCTGAGCAGCGAAGACATCCTCAGCTACCCACTGATGCTGACGGTGGACGACCTGACCAGCGGTTTCCGGCTCAAGGCCAAGGCGCCCCGCAAGGTCGGTGCCCAGCGCCTGCTGGACTACCTTGGCACGGTGCTGGCGGGATTGGTGGAGACGCCCGAGGCGCCGCTGTTCGATGTGCAGGTGCTGCCCGCGACCGAACTGCAACAGCAACTGGTGGACTTCAACGCCAGCGAAACCGACTACCCCGTGGACCAGACCGTCCACGCCCTGTTCGAAGCCCATGCCCGGCACACACCTCACGCGGTGGCGGTGCAGGCCGGTGAGCAGCAACTGACTTACCGCCAGCTCAACGAGCGCGCCAACCGCCTGGCCTATCACCTGCGCGAGCGCGGCGTGCAGCCGGATTCGCGGGTGGCCTTGTGTGTCGAGCGCGGGTTGGACCTGGTGGTGGGCTTGCTGGCCATCCTCAAGGCGGGGGGCGCCTATGTACCGTTGGACCCGGGCTACCCTCGCGAGCGTCTCGCCTACATGCTGCAAGACAGCGCGCCGGTCGCCTTGCTGGTACACGGCGCGACCCGGGATTTGCCGGGGGAGGTGTCAATACCGGTGATCGACCTCGACCACGGCGCCTGGCAGCAGGCGCCTGAAGGCAACCCGCGAGTGCCGGGGCTGAGCGTGCGCAACCTGGCGTACGTGATGTACACCTCCGGCTCCACCGGCACGCCCAAGGGCGTGATGATCGAGCATCGGGGCCTGGGCAACCTGATGCACTGGGGCTCGCAACTGTGCCCGAATGCCGAGGGTGGCGCGTTGTTGCAGCGGGCGCCGTTCAGTTTTGACGGTTCGGTGTGGGAGCTGTTCTGGCCGCTGACCAATGGCATGCGCCTGGTCCTGGCGCGTCCCGATGGGCACCGTGAACCGGCGTACCTGGCGCAGGTGATTCGTGAGCAACAGGTCAGCGTGATCAAGTTTGTGCCGGCGATGTTGCAGCAGTTTCTGGAGCTGGAGGAGTCTGCGCTTTGTACCAGCCTTACCGACGTTTTATGCGGTGGTGGGGAGCTGACAGAGGCCTTGGCCCGTGGGGTTCAGGCGCGATTGCCCAAGGTGCGCTTGCATAACGTCTACGGACCGACCGAGGCGACGGTGGACAGCAGTGCCTGGACGCTGGAGCCGGGTGCGCCGGTGCCGGGGGTGCAGTTGCCGATTGGGCGGGCCATCAGTAATACCCGGCTTTACGTATTGGATGAGCATGATCGGCCGGTGCCGCTGGGGTGCAGTGGGCAGTTGCATATCGGCGGGGTGGGCGTGGCTCGCGGGTATCTGGGGTTGGCGCAGATGACGGCGGAGCGGTTTATCGATAGCCCGTTTGTGGCGGGGGATCGGTTGTATCGCACGGGGGATCTGGTGCGGTATTTGCCGGACGGGAATCTGGAGTTTCTGGGGCGCAATGACTTTCAGGTGAAGCTGCGTGGGGTGCGGCTGGAGCTGGGGGAGGTTGAGGCACGGTTGGCGGCGCATCCTGCATTGCGCGAGGTGGCGGTGTTGATTCGGGATGAGCGGTTGGTGGCGTATTTCACTGTTCGTGATGCGGTGCCGGGGCTTGAGGCGTTGCGCAGTTACATGGTGGAGGGGTTGCCTGAGTACATGGTGCCTTCGGCGTTTGTGCGGGTGGAGGTGTGGCCGCTTAATCCGGCGGGGAAGCTGGATCGCAAGGGGTTGCCGGAGCCTGGGGTGGAGGCGGTGTTGAGTCGCGCCTATGAACCGCCTCAGGGGGAGGTGGAGACGGTGATTGCTGGGGTTTGGGCGCAGGTGCTGAAGCTGGATCGGGTGGGGCGTCAGGATCATTTCTTTGAGTTGGGGGGGCATTCGTTGTTGGCCGTGGGGGTGGTGGCGCGGATGCGTAAGGCGGGGTTGGAGGTGGATGCCCGGTCGTTGTTCAGTCAGCCGACGGTGGTGGGGTTGGCGGGGGTGGTTGGGAAGCGGGTGGAGCGGGTGGAGGTGGTGCCTGCTTTGGGGATTCCGCAGTTGGGGCGTAGACGTAGGATTTGAGTGGTGGTGTGGTGTGTATATCCGTTATTTAGGTAACGGCCACCTATGGTTCCGCTCTTACAGCGGCTCACTTTGGAAAAGCCCCAAAGTAAGCAAAGGGCTCTGCCCCGCCTGTCGGCGCCTCGCTGTGGCTCGGCGTTCCCTCACTCC
>NZ_JACAPY010000040.1:24963-25156 GCF_013385455.1 Pseudomonas sp. G1002 | reverse complement strand
TCCCGGCCGGCTTGAGTGTTAAGAGCAAAAGCAAAAACCAGAGCGAAAACAAATCTGCTTTTCTGTGGGAGTGGGCTTGCTCGCGAAGAACCTGAGAGCGCCGCGTTCATTCAGGATGCCCGCGTCTTCGTTAACGACCTTCGCGAGCAAGCCCGCTCCCACATTTGGACTGTGCCCGCTTTAGCTTTTGATT
>NZ_JACAPY010000040.1:0-24832 GCF_013385455.1 Pseudomonas sp. G1002 | reverse complement strand
GTGGGGCAAGAGCGTTTTGCTTACTTTTGCGCTCTTCAAAAGTGAGCCGCTGTAAGAGCGGAACCAATCGAAGCCATCACCCAAATAACGGATATGCCCCCCATCCAACAAATACGAAAGTTCCCCCACGCCAGCCGCTTTGTCCCCGCTTCCCATGTCACCCCCCACCCCCCGAATCCTCTAATTTCCCAACCCTGCGGGAAGCCTCCCGGCCCACGACTGCGCCCGCGCTTTAAACCGGGCCTCCCAGGCACTTACGCGACAGCTGAAAACGGACTTTCTCCTCAACCGTATCCGACTCAAAAAAGCAGGTTACCCCATGCAGTTCAGCAAATTACTGGCAGCTCTTTCCACCCACCCGATCCGCCTGCAAATGGACGAAGGCGACCTGATCATCCTGGGTGACGACGACGCGCTGGATGACGCCCTATGGGACCAACTGATCGCCCACAAACCCCAACTGCTCGACCTCGTCGCCCAACACGGCGGCGACTGGCTCAGCCCGGCCTATCGCATCACCCCGGACATGCTGCCCCTGGTCAACCTCGACCAACCCGCCATCGACCGCATCGTCGCCGCGATCCCCGGCGGGGCGGCGAATGTGCAGGATATCTACCCCTTGGCGCCCCTCCAGGAAGGCATGCTCTACCACCACCTGTCAGCCCACCAGGGCGACCCCTACGTGCTGCACGCGCAGTTCGTGTTCGACAGCCGCGCCCGTCTTGAAACCTTCGCCCAGGCCTTGCAATGGGTCATCGACCGCCACGATATCCTGCGCACCTCGATGGCCTGGGATCGCCTCGACGAACCCCTGCAAGTCGTCTGGCGCAAGGCCTCGCTGGCCTGCGAAGAAGCCCGCCTCGACGGCGATGTACTGACCCAACTGCAAGCCCTCTACGACGCCCGCAACTACCGCATGGACCTCGGCCAGGCCCCGCTGCTGCGCCTGGTGTTCGCCGAAGACCCGCGCAACCAGCGTGTGGTCGCCATGCTGCTGTTCCACCACACCATCCTCGACCACACCGCCCTCGACGTAGTGCGCCGGGAGATCCAGCTGCACCTCGCCGGCCAGACCGAACACGCCAGTGCACCGGTGCCGTTTCGCAACTACATCGCCCAGGTCCGCCATGGCGTCAGCGAACAGGCTCACGAAGCGTTCTTCCGCGAGATGCTCGCCGATATCGACGAGCCAACCCTGCCGTTCGGCCTGCAGGATGTGCAGGGTGACGGGCATGGCATCGACGAAACCCGCATTGCCGTCGACGGCGATCTAAGTCGCCGTCTAAGGGCCCAGGCGAGACCGTTGGGTGTCAGTCCCGCCAGTGTGATGCACCTGGCGCTGGCCCAGGTGCTGGGCAAGGTCTCGGCTCGCGAAGCCGTGGTATTTGGCAGCGTGATGCTCGGCCGCATGGGCGCAGGCGAGGGCTCCGACCAGGCCCTGGGCATGTTCATCAACACCCTGCCGCTACGGGTAGATGTAGGCGAACAAAGCGTGCGCGAGGGCGTACAAACCACCCATAAACGCCTGACCGAATTGCTCGATCACGAACACGCCTCCCTGGCCCTGGCCCAGCGTTGCAGCGGTGTGGCCGCACCCACGCCGTTGTTCAGTGCCATCCTCAATTACCGTCACAGCGATGCCTCGGACACCCAGGCGGTGATCAACATCGCCGAAGGCATCCAGGTGTTGGGCGCCGAAGAACGCACCAACTACCCGCTGACGGTCAACGTCGATGACCTGGGCGAAGGCTTTGCCTTTACCGTGATGGTGGACGCCTCCATCGGCGCGACGCGCATTGCCGGTTACCTGCACACCGCCCTGGAAAACCTGGTGCTGGCCCTGGAACAAACGCCAGATGCACCGTTGCACAACCTGGGCATCCTGCCTGCCGCCGAACGCCAGCATCTGCTGCATGGCCTTAACGCCAGCACCCAGCACTACGCCGATTCAGCCCTGATCCACCAGCAAGTCGAAGCTCATGCCGCCAGCCATCCCGAAGCCATCGCGCTGCGCTTTGAACACGAACACCTGAGCTACCGCGAGCTGAACGAGCGCGCCAACCAGGTTGCGCATTGCCTGCTCAAGCATGGCATCCGCCCCGATGACCGGGTGGCGATCTGTGTCGAACGCGGGCTGGAAATGATCATTGGCCTGCTGGGGATTCTCAAGGCTGGGGCGGGTTATGTGCCGATCGATCCTGCCTACCCGCTGGACCGTATCGCCTACACCCTGAAAGACAGCGCGCCGCTGGCGGTGCTGGTGCAGGACGACACCCGCCACCTGGTGGGCGACGTCACGTCGATCGACCTCAACAGCCTGCAGCACGAGCCCATCGTCAACCCCAACGTTGCAATCAGCGCGTCCAGCCTTGCCTATGTGATCTACACCTCCGGCTCCACCGGCCTGCCCAAGGGCGTGATGATCGAACACCGCAACGTCGCGCGACTGTTCAGCGCCACCGAGCATTGGTTCAAGTTCAACGCCAATGACACCTGGGCGCTGTTCCACTCGTTTGCCTTCGACTTCTCCGTGTGGGAGATCTGGGGCGCGCTGATGCATGGCGGGCAGTTGCTGGTGGTGCCGCAGCTGGTCAGCCGCTCGCCGGACGAGTGTTACGCACTGCTGTGCGAAGCCGGCGTCAGTATTCTCAACCAGACGCCGAGCGCGTTCCGCCAGTTGATCGCGGCACAGGGCCGCAGCCAGCAACTGCACTCGCTGCGCCAGGTGATCTTCGGCGGTGAAGCCCTGGAACCGGGGATTCTCAAGCCGTGGTACGCCCGGGTGACCAACGCTGGTACGCGGTTGGTCAACATGTATGGCATCACCGAAACCACCGTGCATGTGACCTACCGTGCCCTGGAGGCGGCGGATGCACAGCGGGTGGGCGTGAGCCCGATTGGCGTGCGCATTCCCGACTTGCAACTGTATGTGCTGGACGCCCGCCGCGAACCGGTGCCGAGCGGCGTAGTCGGGGAGTTGTACGTCGGCGGTGCCGGCGTGGCGCGGGGTTATCTCAACCGCGATGAGCTGACGGCCGAACGTTTTCTGACGGATCCCGCAACCGGCCTGCGCCTGTACAAGACCGGTGACCTCGGCCGGATGCTGGCCGACGGCAGTGTCGAGTACCTGGGGCGCAACGACGACCAGGTGAAGATTCGCGGTTTCCGTATCGAACTGGGGGAAATCGAAGCACGCCTGGCCACCTGCGAAGGTGTGCGCGAAGCCGTGGTGATTGCCCGCGAAGACGAACCGGGCGACAAGCGCCTGGTGGCCTACGTGATTGCCCAGCCTGAACACACGCCCACTGCCGCTGAGCTGCGTGACCACCTGCTGCTGTCCCTCGCCGAGTACATGGTGCCCAGCGCCTTTGTGCTGCTCGACGCGTTCCCGCTTACCACCAACGGCAAGCTCGACCGCAAGGCCTTGCCGGCACCGGACGCCGATGCCCTGGCCCGTCGTGGTTATGAAGCGCCACAAGGCGCGGTGGAAACCGCGATCGCGAATCTCTGGCAAGACCTGCTCAAGGTCGACCGGGTCGGGCGCCAGGACAACTTTTTCGAGCTGGGCGGCCATTCGTTGCTGGCGGTCAAGCTGATCGAGCGCATGCGCCAGCTCGAGCTGAGCGCCGATGTGCGGGTGCTGTTCGGCCAGCCGACCCTGGCTGCGCTGGCCGCTGCGGTGGGCGGGCAACATGAAGTGCAGGTCCCGGCCAACCTGATCGGCGAAGCGACGCGGCACATCACCCCGGACATGCTGCCGCTGGTGAATCTCGACCAGCAGGCCATCGACCATATCATCGCCAGTGTCCCCGGCGGCATCGCCAACGTACAGGATATCTACGGCCTGGCCCCGTTGCAGGCCGGCATCCTCTACCACCACCTGGCAACCACCGAAGGCGATCCCTACGTGTTGCAGGTGCAGTTCAGCTTCAGCGGCCATGAGCCGGTCGAGGCGTTTATCCGTGCGCTGCAAAGTGTGATCGAGCGCAACGATATCCTGCGTACCGGGATTGTCTGGGAAGGCCTGGACGAGCCGGTGCAGGTGGTCTTGCGCCAGGCGCTGCTGGTGGTTGAGCAGGTTGAAGCCGATCCTTCCAGCGCCGTATTGGCGCAACTGCAGGAACGCTTCGACCCACGCCACTACCGCCTCGACCTGTCCCGCGCCTCGTTGATGCGGTTTGCCTACGCCGAGGATCACGGCCGTTACGTCGGCATCCTGCTGCTGCACCACATCCTGCTGGACCACACCGCGTTGCAGGTGCTGGTGGAGGAAATGAGCGCGAGCCTTGCAGGCGAAACCGGCTTGCTGCCCGACGCCGTGCAGTACCGCAACTACGTGGCCCAGGCGCGCCTCGGTGTGAGCGCTGCGCAGCATGAGGCATTCTTCAGCGAAATGCTCGGCGACATCGACGAGCCGACCCTGGCCTTCGGCTTGCAGGACGTGAACCGCGACGGCAGCGGTGTGCGCGAAGCGCACGTGGCATTGGAACCGGCCCTCAGCCTGGGCCTTCGCGAGCAGGCCCGGCAACTGGGGGTGAGTGCCGCAAGCCTGGTGCATCTGGCATGGGCCCAGGTCCTCGGCCAGATCTCGGGCCAGGACGACGTGGTCTTCGGCACCGTGCTGCTGGGCCGGCTGCACGGCGGCGAGGGCGCCGACCGGGCGCTGGGAATGTTCATCAATACCTTGCCGTTGCGGGTCAGTGTCGGCGCGGTGGGCGTGCAGGCTGGCGTGCGCGCCACCCATGCGCGGCTGGCACAGTTGCTGGGGCATGAACATGCGTCCTTGTCCCTGGCCCAGCGTTGCAGTGGCGTGTCCGGTGCGCTGCCATTGTTCAGCACCTTGCTCAACTACCGCCACAGCGCGCCGGGTGAAGCGCCGGGCGCCAGCCCGTTTGCCGACGCCGGGATCGAAATCCTCAGTTCCGAGGAGCGCAGCAACTACCCGCTGGTGCTGAACGTCGACGACCTCGGCGCAGGCTTTGCCTTGACCGTGCAAGGCGTGGCGGAGGTGGATGTGCAGCGCGTCGGCGACTACATGCTCAGCGCCTTGCGCAACCTGGTCACGGCACTGCAACAGGCGCCGACCACACCGCTGCATCAAGTGTCGATCCTGCCAGCCGCCGAGCGGCATCAAGTGCTGGTGGATTTCAACGCCACTGCTCGCGCCTACCCGGCTGCGCACACCGTGCACGGGATCTTCGAAGCCAGCGTCCTGACCAGCCCCGACGCGCTGGCGGTGGTGCACGGCGACGTGTCGCTGACGTACCGCGAACTCAACCTGCGGGCCAATCGCCTGGCCCACTATTTGATCGACCAGGGTGTAAAACCGGGCGACAGCGTGGCCATCGCGCTGCCACGTTCCATCGACCTGCTGGTCAGCCAACTGGCCATCCTCAAGTGCGCGGCGGTGTACGTGCCGCTGGACATCAATGCGCCGGACGAACGCCAGGCGTTCATGGTGCAGGACAGTCACGCCGGGCAGGTGCTGCGTGATCTCGACGGGCTGAACCTCGACAATCAGCCGGCCCATAATCCGAACCTGTCCCAGTCTGCCGAAAGCGTGGCGTACATCATGTACACCTCCGGCTCAACCGGCGCGCCCAAGGGCGTGCAGGTGCCCCATCGCGCCGTCTCTCGATTGGTGGTCAACAACGGCTACGCCGACTTCAATCACCGCGACCGGGTGGCCTTCGCCTCGAACCCGGCGTTCGACGCCAGCACCCTCGATGTGTGGGCGCCGTTGCTCAACGGCGGCTGCGTGGTGGTGGTCGAGCATGCCACGTTGCTTTCCCAGGCCGCGTTTGGCGCCCTGTTGCAGGAGCAATCCGTCAGCGTGTTGTGGATGACCGCCGGGCTGTTCCATCAGTACGCCGACGGGTTGATGCCGATGTTCCGGCAACTGCGCTACCTGATCGTCGGCGGCGATGTGCTCGACCCGCAGGTGATCGCCCGGGTGCTTGAGCACGGCGCGCCGCAGCACCTGCTGAATGGCTATGGCCCCACCGAAGCCACGACGTTTTCCACCACCTTCGAGATCAAGTCGGTGGGTGAGGGCGGTATTCCGATTGGTCGACCGATTGGCAACAGCCGTGCCTACGTGCTGGATGCACGGCAGCAGCCGGTGGCGCTGGGCGTGGTTGGCGAGCTGTACATCGGTGGCGCGGGTGTGGCCAAGGGTTACCTGAACCAGCCGCAATTGACCGCCGAGAAATTTATCGTCGACCCGTTCGGCGATGGGCTGCTGTACCGCACCGGCGACCTGGCGAGCTGGCAGGCGGGCGGCACCTTGCTGTACCAGGGCCGCAATGACCATCAGTTGAAAATCCGTGGTTTCCGTATCGAGCCGGGTGAAATCGAAAGCTGCCTCGCCAGCGTTTCCGGCGTCAAAGACACGGTGGTGCTGGCCCGTGAAGATGAGTCAGGCGACAAGCGCCTGGTGGCTTACTACACCGCCCAGGCGCCGCTGGGCATTGAAGCGTTGCGTGCGCACCTGCAAAGCCGGCTGCCGGACTACATGGTGCCGTCGGCCTATGTCTGGCTGGAACTGTTGCCGCTGACCGCGAATGGCAAGCTGGACCGCAAGGGCCTGCCTGCGCCGGATCAGGCGGCGCTGCTCAGCCGTGGTTTCGAAGCCCCGGAGGGCGAGGTGGAGACCCTGCTGGCGCAGATCTGGCAGGACGTGCTGAAGGTCGAGCGTGTCGGGCGCTATGACCACTTCTTTGAACTCGGTGGCCATTCGTTGCTGGCGGTGAGCCTGATCGAACGCATGCGCCAGGCGGGCCTGAGCGCCGATGTGCGGGTGCTGTTCAACCAGCCAAGCCTGGCGGCGCTGGCGGCGGCGGTGGGCAGTGGCCGGGAAATCGTGGTGCCGGCCAACGGCATTGCGCCGGGCTGCGAGCACATCGCGCCGTCGATGCTGACCCTGGTCAAGCTGGACCAGCCGGCCATCGACCGCATCGTGGCGACGGTGCCCGGCGGTGCGGCCAACGTGCAGGATATCTACCCGCTGGCGCCGTTGCAGGAAGGCATCCTCTACCACCACATCAGCGCCGAACAGGGCGACCCCTACCTGCTGCAATCGCGCATGGCGTTTGACAGCGTCGAGCGTTTGCAGGCCTTCATGGGCGCGCTGCAAAAGGTCGTGGCGCGCCACGATATCCTGCGCACCAGCGTGGTGTGGGAAGGCTTGGACAGCCCGGTGCAAGTGGTGTGGCGCCAGGCCGAACTGGTGGTGCAGAACATCCCGCTGGACCCGGCCGATGGTGATGTGATCGAACAACTGCACGCGCGTTTTGATGCCCGCCACTATCGCCTGGATATCACCCAGGCGCCGCTGCTGCGCATGGTGTATGCGCAGGACCCGGCCAACCAGCGGGTCGCGGCGATCCTGCTGTTCCATCACCTGGCACTGGACCACACCGCCATGGAAGTGGTCGGCCAGGAAATGCGGGCGTTCCTGTTCAACCAGGCCGATGACTTGCCGGCCGCGGCACCGTTCCGTCACTACGTGGCCCAGGCTCGCCTGGGTGTCAGCGCCCAGGAACACGAGCAGTTCTTCCGCGAAATGCTCGCCGATGTCGACGAGCCCACGCTGCCCTTCGGCGTGCAGGATGTGCAGGGCGATGGCCGGGATATCGAAGAGGCCGAATTGCCCGTCGATGCAGGGCTGGCGCTGCGGGTTCGTGAACAGGCGCGGCAACTGGGGGTCAGCGCTGCGAGCCTGATGCACCTCGCGTGGGCCCAGGTCCTCGGGCTGGTGTCGGGCCGTCAGGACGTGGTGTTCGGCACCGTATTGATGGGCCGCATGCAAGCCGGCGAAGGTGCCGACCGGGCATTGGGTATGTTCATCAACACCTTGCCGCTGCGGGTGGAGGTGGGTGCCGGCGCGGTACGTGCCGGCGTCAAGGCGACCCACGCCCGGCTCAGTGCCTTGCTGGGCCATGAGCATGCGTCCCTGGCGCTGGCCCAGCGGTGCAGCGGCGTGCCGACCTCGATGCCGTTGTTCAGTGCCTTGCTCAACTACCGCCACAGCACCCCGGGCGAAATGGCCCGCGACGGCCACGGTATCTGGGAAGGCGTGCAGTTGCTCGGCGGCGAAGAGCGCAGCAACTACCCGCTGACCCTGAGTGTGGACGACCTTGGCACAGGCTTCGGCCTGACGGTACTGGCGCTGGAATCCATCGGCGCGCAGCGCCTGTGCGACTCCATGCACAGTGCGCTGGAGCAACTGGTGGAGGCCCTTGAGCACGCGCCGCAAACGCCGCTGCATCAGTTGCCGGTACTGCCTGCCCGCGAACGCGAACACCTGCTGCGCAGCTTCAACGCCACCGCCCGCGACTACCCGCAAGGGCAGACCCTGCACGGCGCTTTCGAAGCCCAGGCCCTGCGCCTGCCGCAGGCGATTGCAGTGAGCCAGGACGGCCAGCACCTGACGTACCAACAGCTCAACCAACGCGCCAACCAATTGGCCCATCACTTGCTGGCGCTGGGCGTACAGCCCGACGACCGTGTGGCGATCTGCTGCCGACGCGGCCCGCAGATGCTGGCGGGCCTGCTGGCGATTCTCAAGGCGGGCGCGGCCTACGTCCCGGTAGACCCGGCCTATCCGGCCGAGCGCATCGCTTACCTGCTGCAAGACAGCGCACCGGTCGCGGTCCTGGCCGAAGAGAGCACCCGTGGCGTGCTCGGTGATATCGCCATCGTCGATCTGCATGGCGCCTATCCCGACGGCACCAATCCCCACGTCGCCAGCCTGACCCCGGCGAACCTCGCCTATGTGATCTACACCTCCGGCTCCACCGGCCAGCCCAAAGGCGTGATGGTGGAACACCGCACCGTGGAAAACCTGGTGCATTGGCACTGTGAAGCCTTCGACCTGCAGGCCGGCAGCCACACCAGCAGCGTGGCCGGCTTCGGTTTCGATGCCATGGCCTGGGAAGTCTGGCCGGCATTGTGCGTGGGGGCGACCTTGCACCTGCCACCGGCCCATGTCGGCAATGAAAACATCGACGAACTGCTGGCCTGGTGGCTGGCCCAGCCGCTGGACGTGAGCTTCCTGCCCACCCCGGTGGCCGAGTACGCGTTCAGCCAGGACCTTGAGCACCCAAGCCTGCGCACCCTGTTGATCGGCGGTGATCGCCTGCGCCAGTTCAGCCATGAGCGACGTTTCGCGGTGATCAACAACTACGGCCCCACCGAAGCCACGGTGGTCGCCACCTCTGGCCGGGTGCGCGCCGGCCAGCCGCTGCATATCGGCAAGCCGATGGCCAATGCCACGGTGTACTTGCTGGATGCACAACAACGGCCGGTGCCGGTGGGTGTGGCCGGTGAGCTGTATGTAGGCGGCCGCGGCGTGGCCCGCGGCTACCTGAATCGCCCGGACCTGACCGCCGAGCGATTCCTCGATGACCCGTTCAACCCGGGCCGCATGTACCGCACCGGCGACCTGGCGCGCTGGCTGCCGGATGGCAACATTGAATATCTGGGCCGCAACGACGACCAGGTAAAAGTCCGGGGCGTGCGCGTCGAGCTGGGAGAAATCGAAACCCGCCTGGCCGCCGTCGACGGCGTCAAGGAAGCCGTGGTGCTGGTGCGCGGCGGCCGCCTGGTGGCCTGGTTCACCGAACAAAAACCGCTGGTTATCGAAACCCTGCGCGCCGAGCTGCACAGCCAACTGCCCGAGGCCATGGTGCCGGTGGCCTACGTCAAACTCGACAGCTGGCCGTTGACCGCCAACGGCAAGCTTGACCGCAAGGCGCTGCCGGCACCGGATCAGGCCGCCGTGCTCAGCCGGGAATATGAAGCCCCACGCGGCGAAGTCGAGACCACCCTGGCGCGGATCTGGGCCGAGGTGTTGCAGGTGGAGCAAGTGGGCCGCCATGACCACTTCTTCGAGCTGGGCGGCCATTCCTTGCTGGCGGTAAGCCTGATCGAGCGCATGCGCCAGGCCGGCCTCAGCGCCGATGTGCGGGTGCTGTTCAGCCAGCCGACGCTGGCGGCATTGGCAGCGGCAGTGGGCAGTGGCCGGGAAGTGGTGGTGCCGGTGAATGCCATCGCCGCCGATTGCCCGCGCATCACGCCCTCGATGCTGCCATTGGTGGAGCTGGATCAGCCGATGATCGACCAGATCGTCGCCAGCGTGCCGGGTGGCGCCGCCAATGTGCAGGATATTTACCCGCTGGCACCGTTACAGGAAGGCATTCTTTACCACTACATCACGGCGGAGCAGGGCGATCCGTACCTGCTGCAATCGCACCTGGCATTCGATACCCAGGCGCGCCTGGACAGCTTCGCCCAGGCCTTGCAGCAGGTGATCGACCGCCACGACATCCTGCGGACCGGTGTGGTCTGGGAAGGCTTGGCGCAGCCGGTGCAAGTGGTGTGGCGCAAGGCTCGATTGACGGTCGAAGCGCTGCATCTGGACGGTGATGTGCTGGCCGGCCTGCATCAGCGTTTCGACGCCCGGCGCTACCGGCTGGACATCGCTCAGGCGCCGCTGATCCGCCTGATGTACGCCAACGACCCGGCCAATCAGCGGGTGGTGGCGGTGCTGCTGTATCACCACATCGTGCTGGACCACACCGCGTTCGACGTGGTGCTGCGGGAAATGCAGGGCTACCTGCTGGGGCACCCCGCACCGCAGTCCGCGCCGATGCCTTATCGCAACTACGTGGCGCAGGCGCGACTGGGTGTCAGCGAGCAGGAACATGAAGGATTCTTCCGCGAGATGCTTGGCGATATCCATGAGCCAACGCTGCCGTTTGGCTTGCAGGATGTGCAGGGCGATGGTCGGGATATCGAAGAATTCACGCATCACCTGGACGCTGCCGTCAGCCGGCGCCTCAGGGCCCAGGCACGCCTGCTGGGCGTGAGCGCCGCGAGCCTGTTCCACCTGGCATGGGCGCAGGTGTTGGCGGTGACGTCGGGCAAGCCGAATGTGGTGTTTGGCACGGTGCTGGTCGGCCGGATGCAGGGCGGCGAGGGCGCGGACCGGGCCCTTGGCGTGTTCATCAACACCCTGCCATTGCGCCTGGATATCGACGGGCAAGGCGTGCGCGACAGCGTGCGCAGCACCCATGCCCGGCTCACCGCGCTGCTGGGCCATGAACATGCTTCCCTGGCCCTGGCCCAGCGTTGCAGCGGGGTGGCGGCGCCGCTGCCGCTGTTCAGCTCGATGCTCAATTATCGCCACCGGGGCGGCGCCACCCGTTCACAGGACGCGCAGCACGCCTGGGAAGGCATGCAGACCCTGACCAATGACGGGCGCACCAACTATCCGTTGACCCTGAACGTCGATGACCTGGGTGATGGTTATGACTTCACCGCGTTGACCCCGGCCCAGGTAGGCGCACAACGGGTCTGCGGTTATATGCAGATGGCGTTGACCCAGTTGGTGGAGGCCCTGGAGCACGCGCCGCACCAGGCCCTTGACCGCCTGCCGATCCTGGGGGATGCAGAGCGTCAGCAACTGCTGTTTGATTTCAATGCCACCGAGGTTGACTACGACCTGGCGCAGACCCTGCACGGCCTGTTCGAGGCCCAGGTCGAGCGCACGCCGGATGCATTGGCGGTGAAGGCGGGTGAGCAATGCCTGACCTATGCCGAGCTGAACCAGCGCGCCAACCAACTGGCGCACCACCTGCGGGAACTGGGCGTGCAGCCGGATTCGCGGGTGGCGATTTGCGTCGAGCGTGGTCTGGAGATGGTCATCGGTCTGTTTGCGATCCTCAAGGCCGGTGGTGGTTATGTGCCGCTGGACCCGGCGTACCCGCTGGATCGCCTCGCCTACATGCTGCAAGACAGCCAGCCCGCGGCGCTGCTGGTGCAGGGCGCTACCCGTTCGTTGCTGGGCGACGTGACGGTGCCGGTGGTGGATCTTGACCAGAACACCTGGGCGCACCAGCCGGTGTCCAACCCACAGGTTCCCGGGTTGACCGCGCAGCACCAGGCCTACGTGATCTACACCTCCGGCTCCACCGGCCAACCCAAGGGCGTGATCAACGAGCACGCGGGTGTGGTCAACCGCTTGTTGTGGATGCAGGACGCCTACGGCCTGAACGCCACTGATGCGGTACTGCAGAAAACCCCGTTCAGCTTCGATGTGTCGGTGTGGGAGTTCTTCTGGCCCCTGTTCACCGGTGCGCGGCTGGTCATGGCACGCCCCGGCGGGCACAAGGAGCCGGCTTACCTGTGCGAGGTGATCGCGGCAGAACAGATCACCACCTTGCACTTCGTGCCGTCGATGCTCGATGTGTTCCTGGCCCACGGTGATGTCAGCCAGGGCGCCGGGCTGCTGCGGGTGATGTGCAGCGGCGAAGCCTTGCCCGGCGGCCTGGTGCGGCGCTTCAAGCAGCAATTGCCCGGCATCGGTTTGTACAACCTCTATGGCCCGACGGAAGCCGCGGTGGACGTGACCGCCTGGAACTGCGCCAGGCCCGTGGTGCCGGACAACACGCCTATCGGCAAGCCGATTGCCAACACCCGCATGTACCTGCTGGATGCCCGGTTGCAACCGGTGCCGCTGGGCGTGGTGGGCGAGCTGTTTATCGCCGGTGTGCAAGTGGCTCGCGGTTACCTGCACCGTCCCGAACTGACGGCCGAGCGCTTCCTCAAGGACCCGTTCAACCCAGGCCGGATGTACCGCACCGGTGACGTCGGGCGCTACCTGCCGGATGGCAATATCGAGTACCTGGGCCGCAATGATGACCAGGTAAAAATCCGTGGCCTGCGTATTGAACTCGGAGAAATCCAGGCGCGGCTGACCGAGTACCCACAGGTGAAGGAAGCGGCCGTGTTGGCCCGCGACGAACGCCTGGTGGCCTACTACACCGGCGTGCCAGCCGATATCGAACAACTGCGGACGCACCTGCTGGCGCGTTTGCCGGACTTCATGGTGCCTGCGGTATTCGTGTATCTGGACGCTCTGCCCCTGAGCCCCAACGGCAAGCTCGACCGCAAGGCCTTGCCGACGCCGGGTGTGGAATCACTGATCGTGCGCGAGTACGAGGCCCCGGTGGGCGCTACCGAAATCACCCTGGCGCGGCTGTGGACCGAGCTGCTGAAGGTGGAGCGGGTCGGGCGACACGACAACTTTTTCGAGCTGGGCGGGCACTCGTTGCTGGCCGTCAGTCTGATCGGACGCTTGCGTCAGGAAGGCATGGAAGCCGATGTGCGGGGCCTGTTCGAACAGCCGACCCTGGCCGGCTACGCCGCAATTACCGAACGAATGGAGATCGTCCTGTGAGCATCATCGAACTGTTGGCGACACTCAAGGCCAAGGATGTGCAACTGGCGCTCAAGGGCGATCAGTTGTCGGTGCAAGGCAACAAGCAGGCCCTGAGCGACGCGGCACTGGTGGCCTCGCTGCGCGAACACAAGCCGGCGCTGATCGAGCTGATCAAGGCCGGGGAGTACTCGGCCACCAAGGCCGGTGAGGTGCAGGTGCCGGCCAATGGCATTCCACCGGGCGCTACCTCGATTACCCCGCAGATGCTGAGCCTGTCGACCCTCAGCCAGGCGTCCATCGACCGTATCCTCGAGACCGTCGAGGGTGGCGTCGCCAATGTGCAGGACATCTACCCGCTGGCACCGTTGCAGGAGGGCATCCTCTACCACCATGTGAGTGCCGAGCACGGCGACCCGTACATCATGCAGTCGCTGTTTGCCTTCGACAGCCTTGAGCGTTTCGAGGGCTTTGCCCTGGCCTTGCAACAGGTGATCGACCGTCACGACATCCTGCGGACCGGCGTGGTGTGGGAAGGCCTGGAAGAACCGTCGCAAGTGGTCTGGCGCACGGCGCGCCTGCCGGTGCAGGCGATTGAACTGGACCCGGCAGACGGCGATATCGCCGCCCAGTTGCATCGCCTGTTCGATGGCCGCCACTACCGCATGGACGTGACCCGCGCGCCGCTGCTGCGCCTGGTGCGGGCCTGGGATGAAGCCGGCCAACGGGTGGTGGCGATGCTGTTGTTCCACCACATGGCCCTGGACCACAGCGCGCTGGAAGTGGTCTGCCACGAGATGCAAGCCTGCCTGCTGGGCAGGGCGGCTGAACTGGGCCAGGCGGTGCCGTTTCGCAACTATGTCGCCCAGGCGCGCCTGGGCATCAGCGAGCAGGAGCACGAAGGGTTCTTCCGGCAGATGCTCGGCGACATCAGCGAGCCGACCTTGCCCTACGGCCTGCAGGATGTGCAGGGCGACGGCGACAACATCCAGGAGATCAGCCTGCCGCTGGCCCCGGAGCTGAGCCGGCGCTTGCGCGCCCAGGCCCGGCAGTTGGGCGTCAGCGCCGCGAGCCTGTTCCACATGGGCTGGGCCCAGGTGCTGGGAGTGCTGGCGGGCAAGGAACAGGTGGTGTTCGGCACGGTGCTGATGGGCCGCATGCAGGGCAGCCACGACACCGACCGTGCCCTGGGGATCTTTATCAACACCTTGCCATTGCGGGTGGATGTAGGCGCCGAAGACGTGCGCACCGGGGTCAAGGCGACCCATGCCCGGCTGACCACCTTGCTGCGTCACGAACACGCGGCGCTGGCCCTGGCCCAGCGTTGCAGCGGTGTAGTGGCGCCGACGCCGCTGTTCAGCGCGTTGCTCAACTACCGCCATAGCGCAGGCGGCGCGAGCGCCGAAGCGGTCTCGGCCTGGCAGGGTATTCAAGCGTTGCGCTCCGAGGAACGCACCAACTACCCGTTGACCCTGAGCGTCGACGACCTGGGCGAAGACTTCAGCCTGAGCCTGTTGGCCTGCGCCCAGGTTGATCCGCAGCGGGTGTGCGCTTATCTGCAAACTGCCCTGGGGAACCTGGTTCAGGCGCTGGAACAGGCACCCGAAACACCCTTGAATCGCTTGTCGGTGTTGCCCGAGGCGGAGCAGCGGCACTTGCTGGAGCAGTTCAACGCGACAGCCATCGACTTCCCCCAAGGCACCACCCTGCATGGGCGTATCGAGGCCCAGACCCTGCTGACCCCGGACGCGGTGGCCGCGGTGTATCAAGGCCGCCAGCTGACCTACGCCGAGTTGAATCAACAAGCCAACCTGCTGGCCCATCACCTGCTGGCGCTGGGGGTAAAACCCGACGATCGCGTGGCCATCGTTGCCCGGCGCGGGCTGGACACCCTGGCCGGGTTGCTGGCGATCCTCAAGTCCGGCGCCTGCTATGTACCGGTGGACCCGTCGCACCCGGCCGAGCGCCTGAGCTACCTGCTCGGCGACAGCGCCCCGGTCGCGGTACTGACCCAACATGCATTGCTGGAGCGCCTGCCCGCGCTCGATGTGCCGGTGATCAACCTGGACCGTTTTACCTGGCATCACCATACGGCCAGCAACCCGCACGTCGCTGTCACGCCGTCCAACCTGGCTTACGTGATCTACACCTCCGGCTCCACCGGCCTGCCCAAGGGCGTGATGGTGGAACATCACACCGTGGCCAACCTGGTGGACTGGCACTGCACCGCGTTTGACCTGTGCGCAGGCCGCCACACCGCGAGCGTTGCCGGGTTTGGCTTTGACGCGATGGCCTGGGAAGTCTGGCCGGCACTGTGCGTGGGGGCCACCTTGCACCTGCCGCCGGCCCACGACGGCGCCGAAGATATCGACGCGCTGCTGGACTGGTGGCGCGCACAACCGCTGGACGTGTGTTTCCTGCCCACGCCGGTGGCCGAATATGCGTTCAGCCAGAACATCGAGCACCCGACCCTGCGCACCTTGCTGATTGGCGGCGACCGCCTGCGCCAGTTCACCCGGGCCCAGCGTTTCGAGGTGATCAACAACTACGGCCCCACCGAAGCCACGGTGGTGGCGACCTCCGGGCGGATCGAGCCCGGGCAGCCGTTGCACATCGGCAAGCCCATTTCCAATGCCACGGTTTACCTGCTGGACGAACAGCAGCGCCCGGTGCCCTTGGGGGTTGCCGGTGAACTGTATGTGGGCGGCAAGGGCGTGGCGCGGGGTTACCTCAATCGCCCGGAAATGACCGCCGAACGTTTCCTGGATGACCCATTCAATTCGGGCCGCATGTACCGCACCGGCGACCTGGCGCGCTGGTTGCCGGACGGAAATATCGAGTACCTGGGCCGCAACGACGACCAGGTGAAAATCCGCGGTGTGCGCATCGAACTGGGGGAAATCGAAACCCGCCTCAACCAGCTGCCTGGCCTTCAGGAAGTGGTGGTGCTGTCCCGTGAAGACCAACCGGGCCAGCCACGGCTGGTGGCTTACTTCACCGAAAACCCGCAGCTCGATCCCCTCGATGTGGGCGATATTCGCGCGCATCTGGTGTCGCACCTGCCGGACTACATGGTCCCGGTGGCCTACGTGAAACTCGATGCGTTGCCCCTGACTGCCAACGGCAAACTGGACCGCAAGGCCCTGCCAAAGCCGGACCTGGCCGCCGTCTTCACCCGCGAATACGAGGCGCCTCATGGCGATATCGAAGCCGTCCTCGCGCAGATCTGGGCCGATGTGTTGCAAGTGGAACGTGTTGGGCGCCAGGATCATTTCTTTGAGTTGGGCGGCCATTCGTTGCTGGCCATGCGCATGGTGTCCCAGGTTCGCCAGCAACTGGGGGTCGACCTGGCACTGGGCGAACTGTTCGCCAATGCCGAACTGGCGGCGGTGGCGCAGGTCGTGGCCCAGGCCGGGCGCAGCACCTTGCCGGATATCCTGCCGGCGGCGCGGGACACGGAGTTGCCGTTGTCGTTTGCCCAGCAACGCCTGTGGTTCCTGGCGCTGATGGAGGGCGCCAACACCGCCTACAACATTCCCATCGGCCTGCGCCTGCGCGGGCAGTTGCACGTCGACGCGCTGCAACGGGCCCTGGCGCGGATCGTCGCGCGGCATGAGACCTTGCGCAGCCGGTTTGCCCAGCAGGATGACGACGCCCAGGTGCTGATCGTGCCGCCTGAAGAAGTGATGCCCCTGCAAGTCCAGGACCTGCGTCGCCACCCCGAAGCACAGCAGGTGCTTGACGCGTTGATCCAGGGCGAAGCCTCGGCGCCTTTTGATTTGCAGCGCGGCCCGCTGTTGCGCGGGCGCCTGGTGATCATGGCCGACGATCACCACGTGTTGCTGCTGACTATCCACCACATTGTGTCCGATGGCTGGTCCATGGGCGTGCTGACCCGCGAACTGATGGCGCTGTACCAGGCGTTCAGCCACGGTGAGGCTGACCCACTGCCGCCGTTGCCGATCCAGTACAGCGACTTTGCCGTATGGCAGCGCCTGTGGCTGAGCGGCGAAGTGCTGCATCGCCAGAGCAGCTACTGGCAACACACCCTGGCCGGTGCGCCGGCGTTGCTGATGTTGCCGACCGACCGTCCACGCCCGGCCCAGCAGGACTACGCCGGCAGCAGCGTCGAGGTGCACCTGGATGAGCGCCTGAGCGCCGGGCTCAAGGCCCTCAGCCAACGCCACGGTACCACGCTGTACATGGTGATGATGACGGCGTGGGCCTCGTTGCTCGCGCGTTTGGCCGGGCAGGAGGAAGTGGTGATCGGCTCGCCAGTCGCCAACCGCCAGCGGGCCGAGGTGGAAGGCCTGATCGGGTTGTTCGTCAACACCCTGGCAGTGCGCATTGATACCTCGGGCGAACTGAGCGCCGAGGCGCTGCTGGCGCGGGTCAAGGTGCTGGCGCTGGACGCCCAGGCTCATCAGGATCTGCCGTTTGAGCAGGTGGTGGAAATCACCCGGCCATTGCGCAGCCTGGCCCATAGCCCGCTGTTCCAGACGATGTTGACCTGGCAGGACAGTGACGCGCCGGTGCTGGCCCTCGGCGACCTGAGCCTTGAAGGCATTGTGGAGGACAGTCACTTTGCCAAGTTCGACCTGTCCCTGAACCTCGGCGAGACCCGGGGCGAAATTCGCGGCACCCTGGAATACGCCATCGCGTTGTTCGACGAGTCGACCATGCAACGCTATGTCGGCTATTTCACCCGCGTGCTACAGGCCATGGTGGATAACGATCAGGCGGTGCTGGAGCAGGCTGACTTGCTGGACGATCAGGAGCGCCAGCATCTGCTGTTCGACTTCAATAACACCACAGTGGATTACAACCTCGACCAGACGCTGCACGGTATGTTCGAAGCCCAGGTGGCGAGAACGCCGGATGCGCTTGCGGTGAAGGCAGGCTCGGAGTGCCTGAGCTATCGCGAGCTGAACGAACGGGCCAATCAGTTGGCGCACCATCTGCGGGAGCTGGGTGTACAGCCGGATTCGCGGGTGGCAATTTGCGTCGAGCGCGGCCTGGAGATGGTCATTGGCCTGTTCGCAATCCTCAAGGCGGGCGGCGGTTATGTGCCGCTGGACCCGGCGTATCCGCTGGAACGTATCGCCTACATGCTCAAGGACAGCGCCCCGGCCGCCGTGCTGGTGCAGGGCGAAACCCGTTCGTTGCTGGGCGACGTCACGGTGCCGCTGGTGGACCTGGACCGGAACACCTGGCAGCACCAATCAACGTCCAACCCACGAGTGGATGGGCTGACCGCGCAGCATCAGGCCTACGTGATCTACACCTCGGGTTCTACCGGCCAACCGAAAGGCGTGATCAACGAGCACGCGGGCGTGGTCAACCGCCTGCTGTGGATGCAGGACGAGTACGGACTGACTGCCCAGGACAGGGTGTTGCAGAAAACCCCGTTCAGCTTCGACGTGTCGGTGTGGGAGTTCTTCTGGCCGCTGTTCACCGGCGCGCGGTTGGTGATGGCGCGTCCTGGCGGGCATAAAGACCCGGCCTACCTGTGTGAGGTGATCGAGGCGGAGCAGATCACCACGCTGCACTTTGTGCCATCGATGCTCGATGTGTTCCTGGCCCACGGCGACGTCAGCCAGGGCGTCGGGCTGGTGCGGGTGATGTGCAGTGGTGAAGCGCTCCCCGGCAACCTGGTGCGCCGTTTCAAGCAGCAGTTGCCGGGCATCGGTTTGTACAACCTTTATGGCCCGACCGAGGCGGCGGTGGACGTGACGGCGTGGGATTGTGCCGGGCCCGTCACGCCGGACAACACCCCCATCGGCAAGCCGATTGCCAACACCCGCATGTACCTGCTGGACGGGCAGTTGCAGCCTGTTCCATTGGGTGTGGTGGGCGAGCTGTTCATCGGCGGTGTGCAAGTGGCGCGGGGTTACCTGCACCGTCCTGAGCTGACGGCCGAGCGCTTCCTCAAGGACCCGTTCAGCGCGGGCCGGATGTACCGCACCGGCGACGTCGGGCGCTACCTGCCGGACGGCACTATCGAGTATTTGGGCCGCAACGATGACCAGGTGAAAATCCGTGGGCTGCGCATCGAGCTGGGTGAGATTCAGGCGCGACTGCTGCAATACCCGCAGATCAACGAAGCCGCCGTGGTCGCCCGCGATTCACGGCTGGTGGCTTACTACACCGGCGTGCCGGCGCAAATCGACGCTTTGCGCAGCCATTTGCTGGAACACCTGCCGGACTACATGGTACCGGCCACCTTCATGCACCTGGACGCCTTGCCCCTGAGTCCCAATGGCAAGCTCGACCGCAAGGCACTGCCGGCGCCGGGCCTGGAATCGGTGAGCGCCCGGGAGTACGTCGCGCCTGTGGGGGAAACCGAAATCACCCTGGCCGGCCTGTGGGCGGATTTGCTCAAGGTGGAGCGTGTCGGTCGGCACGACCATTTCTTCGAGCTGGGCGGCCACTCGCTGCTGGCCGCCAGCCTGATCGGCCGCATGCGTCGGGTCGGGTTGTCGGCGGATGTGAAAGTGCTGTTTGGTCAACCCACCCTTGCAGCCTTGGCGGCTGCCGTGGGTGGTGGTCGCGAAGTGGTGGTGCCGGCCAATGGGATTGCCGCGGATTGCACGCGGATCACCCCGGACATGCTCCCGCTGGTGAACCTGAAGCAACCCGCCATCGACCGCCTTGTCGCGACCATTCCCGGTGGCGCGGCCAACGTTCAGGACATTTACCCGCTGGCGCCGTTGCAGGCCGGGATCCTGTATCACCACCGCGCAGTGCAACAGGGTGACGCGTACCTGTTACAGGCGCAGTTTGCCTTCGCCAGCGTCGAGCGCCTTGAAGCGTTTGCCCAGGCGTTGCAGGCGGTGATCGAGCGGCAGGATATCCTGCGCTCGTCGATGCACTGGGACGGGCTGGAAGAACCGGTGCAGGTGGTGTGGCGCCAGGCTTCGCTGCGGGTTGAGCCGATTCAACTGGCGGGCGATGTGCTGGCGCAATTGCAGGCGCGCTTCGAACAGCATCGGCTGAACTTGGCTCAGGCACCGCTGATGCGCCTGGTATACGCCGAGGACCCGGCCAACCAGCGGGTGGTTGCGTTGTTGCTGTTCCATCATCTGGTGATGGACCACGTTGCGCTGGAGGTGCTGCAGCACGAGATGCAGGCGTGCTTGCTCGGCCGGCGCGAGCAATTGGGTGCGGCGGTGCCGTATCGCAATTATGTGGCGCAGACGCGGTTGGGCATGCGCGAGGAAGAGCACGAAGCGTTCTTCCGCGAGATGCTCGGGGAGGTCGATGAGCCGACGCTGGCATTGAGTGCACCGGGTGAAGCGCAACAGGCACATTTGCGCGTCGACCCGCTGTTGAACGGGCGCCTGCGCACCCTGGCACGGCAGCTTGGGGTGAGTGCTGCGAGCCTGATGCACCTGGCCTGGGCGCAGGTGCTGGGCAAGGTTTCCGGCCGCGAGCAGGTGGTGTTCGGCACCGTATTGCTGGGCCGGCTGCAAGGCGGCGAAGGCGCCGAACGTGCCTTGGGCGTGTTCATCAACACCTTGCCGCTGCGGGTCGACCTGGGTGAGCGCACGGTGCACGCAGCGCTGATGGCAACCCACGCAAGCCTGACCCGGTTGCTCAGTCACGAACATGCGCCACTGGCCCTGGCCCAGCGTTGCAGCGGGCTGCCGGCCAATACGCCGCTGTTCAGCGTGCTGTTCAACTATCGCCACAGCGCCCCGCACGCTGGCGGCGTAGCCGAGGCGTGGCAGGGCATTCAGGTGCTCAAGGCCGAGGAACGTACCAACTTTGCGCTGTCCCTGAGTGTCGATGACCTGGGCGACGGGTTTGGCTTTGACGCCATGGGGCAGGGCGCGCCACGCCTCTGCGAGTACCTGCATGTTGCCCTGGAGCAACTGGTGCAGGCCCTGGAACAGAATGCAGGGGGCTCAATCAGCCAACTGTCGATTCTGCCGGCGGCGGAGCGTGAAAAACTGCGGATGGAATTCAACGCCACCCAGCGCGAATTCCCTCACGAGCATACGGTGCAGCGTTTGTTCGAAGCCCAGGCGCAGGCACGCCCGGGTGCTATCGCAGTGGTGCATGGTGAACACACCCTGAGTTACGGCGCGCTGAACACCCGAGCCAACCAGTTGGCGCACCACCTGCGCAACCTGGGCGTGCAGCCCGGCGACCATGTGGCGATCCTGTTGCCGCGCTCGATTGACCTGTTGCTCAGCCAACTGGCAATCCTCAAATGCGCGGCGGCCTACGTGCCGCTGGACATCAACGCCCCGGCCGAGCGCCAGGCCTTTATGGTGCAGGACAGTGGCGCGGTGTGGCTGTTGACCCACAGCAGCGAGCCTGTCGCTTACCCGGCCCGACGTATCGACCTCGACACCCTGGCGCTGGACCCGCAACCGAGCCACAACCCGGACCTGTCGCAGTCCTCGGAGCGCGTGGCGTACATCATGTACACCTCCGGTTCCACCGGCACCCCCAAAGGTGTGCTGGTACCGCACCGGGGCATCACGCGGCTGGTGATCAATAACGGCTACGCCGATTTCAACGCCCATGACCGCGTGGCGTTCGCTTCCAACCCGGCGTTCGACGCGAGCACCATGGACGTGTGGGGCCCCTTGCTCAACGGCGGCCAGGTGCTGGTGATCGACCATGCGACCTTGCTCGACCCCGGCGCGTTTGGCCGGGCACTGAAGGCGGGCGGGGCGACGATCCTGTTCGTCACCACTGCGCTGTTCAACCAGTACGTGCAATTGATTCCCGACGCGTTGGCCGGGCTGCGCATCCTGTTGTGCGGCGGCGAACGGGCCGATCCGGCGGCGTTCCGCAGCCTGCTGGCCCAGGCGCCGGCACTGCGGCTGGTGCATTGCTACGGCCCGACGGAAACCACCACTTACGCCACCACGCATGAAGTGCAGGCCATCGCCGCCGATGCCGAAAGCGTGCCGATTGGCAGGCCGATTGCCAACACGCAAATCCACCTGCTGGATGCGCACTTGCAGCCGGTGCCGCTGGGCGTGGTCGGGGAAATCTGCATTGGCGGGCATGGCGTGGCCAAGGGGTACCTGAACCGGCCGGAGCTGACGGCCGAGAAGTTTGTCGATGATCCGTTTGGCGATGGCTTGTTGTACCGCACCGGCGACCTTGGGCGCTGGTCGGCGGACGGACTGTTGGAGTGCATCGGGCGTAATGACGACCAGGTGAAGATCCGCGGCTTCCGCATCGAGTTGGGCGAGATCGAAGCACGCCTGGCCACCTGCAGCGGCATCAAGGATGTGGTGGTGCTGGCACGAGAAGATGCGCCGGGGGACAAGCGCCTGGTGGCGTACTACACCGGCGAGCCGCTGGCCATCGAAGTGTTGCGCAGTCATCTGCTGCAGCACCTGCCGGACTACATGGTGCCATCGGCCTATGTACCGCTGGAAAAAATGCCCCTGACAGCCAACGGCAAGGTCGACCGCAAGGCCCTGCCGATGCCCGCGCTGGAGGCATCGGCGAGCCGCGTGTTCGAGGCGCCGGCGAACGAGCTGGAACAGACCCTGGCACGCCTCTGGGCCGAGGTGTTGCGGCTGGAGCAGGTCGGTCGGCATGACAGTTTCTTTGAACTGGGTGGCCATTCGTTGCTGGCGATCCGGCTGGTCAACCTGATGGAAGAGGCGGGGCTTGAGGTGTCGTTGGCCGAGCTGTTCCAGCACGCCAGCGTGGCCTCGGTCGCCTCGATGCTCGGTCAGCGCACGGCGCGGGAGGACAACAGCTCGCTGATCACCGTGCGCGCCAGCGGCAGCCAGCCGCCGTTGTTCCTGGTGCATGAGTTCAGCGGCATGGACGTGTATTTCCCGGCGCTGGGCCGGCACCTGCCGGGGGACTACCCGATCTATGGCCTGCCCGGTACGCCCCTTGGCGAGGTGCAGTTGCAGACCATGGAAGGCCTGGCGGCGCGGCTGGTGGGGATCATCCGCTCGGTGCAGCCCCATGGGCCGTATCGGCTGGCGGGTTGGTCGTTCGGCGGGGTGTTGGCCTATGAAGTGGCGATGCAACTGCAGGGGCTGGACGAACCGGTGGCATTCCTCGGGTTGATCGACAGCTACGTGCCGCGCATGACCGACCAGGGCAAGGCGCGCTGGAGCGGGCCGGATGCCCTCAAGCGGCATTTGCTGTTGCAGTGCACGGCGTATTGGAAGGCACAGGGAGGTGTGGATGAGTTGGCGAGCCTTGAGCAACTGGAAGCGGACATTGGACAGCTGGACTTTGCGGGTTTGCTGCAACGCTGCCGCGATCGGCATTTGTTGTACGCGCAGATGGCGGCGGCTTCGGACGCGGACCTGTTGAGTTTTATCCAGCGGGAAGTCGGGCATGGGCATGCGTTGGCGCATTACAGCCTGTTCCCGATGCCGCTGGCGGTGCACTTGTTCAGCGCCGCCGAGCGGCCGACGGAACTCTCGCGGCGCAGCCTGGATTTGGGATGGGATGAGGCACTGGCCGTGGGGCAATTGCGCCGCATTGAGGTGCCGGGGGATCACCAGAGCATGATGCAGGCACCGCATATCCAGGCGCTGGGGCAGGCGATGGTTGAGGCCCTGGCGTTGAGTGAGGCGCCGGCGGTGGCGGTGCATCAGCCGTTGTTGCGGATCCAGAGTGGTCGCGCCGGGCAGGCACCGATCTTCTGTGTGCCGGGGGCGGGGGATAGCGTGACGGGGTTTGTAGGGTTGACCGAGGCGTTGGGACGGGACTGGCCGATCTTTGGCTTGCAGCCCCGTGGGCTGGATGGGGAGGTGGTGCCCCATAGCCAGGTTGAGGCGGCGGCGCGCTGTTATTTGCAGGCCCTGGAGCAGGAATGTCCTTCGGGGCCAGTGCATTTGGTGGGGCATTCGTTTGGCGGTTGGGTGGTGTTCGAGATGGCCACGCGGTTGCAGGCTCAGGGGCGTGAGGTGGCGTCGTTGACGTTGATCGACAGCGAGGCGCCCGGGGGCAATGGGGTGGTGGGCCGACCCTATACCACGACGGCGGCGTTGTTGCGGCTGATTGAGTCGATGCAGGTGGCTTCGGGTAAGTCCCTGGGGATTGATGCGGTGGATTTTGCCGGGCGCGATGAAGTGGAGCAGCGAAGGTTGTTGCATGGGGGGATGGTGGGGGTTGGGTTGTTGCCTGCGCGGTCTTCGGTGGAGGCGATGGATGGGCCGGCGCGCACGTATGCGTCGGCGTTGCGTACGGTTTATCGGCCTGCCCGGCGGTATGAGGGGGTGGTGCGGTTGGTGTTGGCGGAGGACCCGACCCTGGATGCGGCGGGGAATCAGCGGGAGCAGGGGTTGATGGTTGAGGGGTGGCGCGGGTGCGTGGGGGTGTTGGAGGTTTGGTATGGGCCGGGGAATCATTTTTCGCTGCTCAAGGCGCCGAACGTCTTTAGTTTGGCGGCTTGGTGGCGGGATGGGGTTGTGATTGGGGAGCGGGTTTCGTGAGTGTACATATCCGTTGCTGCGGTAACGGCCACTTAGGGTTCCGCTCTTACAGCGGGTCACTTTTGGCAAACGCCCCAAAAGTAACCAAAAGGTCTTTGCCCCACCACTCGGTGCCTCGCCCAGGCTCGGCATGCCCGCACTCCGGCACGCTTGCGCGGGCCGCCGCGACGGGCCA
>NZ_JACAPY010000004.1:0-60886 GCF_013385455.1 Pseudomonas sp. G1002 | reverse complement strand
GAACGCAGGCAGTGCGGAGCGGGTAAACCGGCAGGACGCCGGTTTAGCCGAGCCACAGCGAGGTGCCGACAGGCGGGGCAGAGCCCTTTGCTTACTTTGGGGCTTTTCCAAAGTGAGCCGCTGTAAGAGCGGAACCATAAGCGGCCGTTACCCAAATAACGGATATGTACTCAATCACCCCCCAAACGCATCCCTGAGAAACCCCGGAGCGATATACCGCTTATAATGCGCCTCGGACAAAATAAAAAACTCCCGGTCAATGGCATCCCGCAACTCAGGCAACCCCCACTCCCGAAACTCCGGCATCAACACCATCCCGTAAGCCTCCAGATTGCTGATCACCCGCGCCCCCCGGGCAATCAACTGATAGGCCCAGCAGTACTCCGACTGATGCGGCACAAACCGAATCTTGCGCTGCTCCAGCTGCCCCCGCAGCATTTTAGGGTCAAACACCTCAAGCTTCCCGGCCATCACCTGCACCAACAACTGCTCCAGCCGCAGCCAAACCGCACGTTTTTCTTCCTCGTTATACCCGTTCCACTGAATCACCTCATGGTGAAACCGCTTGCACCCCCGGCACACAAGATCGCCGTAAACCGTGGAGCACAGGCCTACGCAGGGGGTCTTGATGGTTTGGTTAGACATGGTCGACAACGCACAAATCAGCGAAACAGTTGCACATGTTAGCCCTTTGTCTAAGGTTGATCACCCTGCAAACTTGGCGCGGCAACTTACGTTTAGAATTTTTTTGCCGTAGAATCATCCGGCCTTGTAAGGCGCCAATAATCCGTTGGAAGCTGTTTTCAAAGCGTCACGAGCACAGTCGTTCCTAAAGAACGGTGTTGGCGATGGTTATTTACCCGGTAAATAACCATCGCCAACCCTCATCAGCTCCGTTCTGCAGGCGTAAAACTTTGAAAGCAGCTTCTGTGAGGATTGCCGGCAGCGCTGGCTCTACGGCCCAAAAAGCCCCTGAGCGCATGCGTGCCGTGCATTTCTGGATGAGCGTCCCGTGGGACCACTGATGAGGGTAATAACTGTGCTTGAAGCCTACCGCAAACATATCGAAGAGCGTGCAGCCCTGGGTATCGTTCCCCAGCCGCTTAACGCCGAACAAACCGCAGGCCTGGTCGAGCTGCTGAAAAATCCCCCGGCTGGCGAAGAAGAATTCCTCGTTAACCTGATCACCAACCGCATTCCACCAGGCGTTGACGAAGCTGCCTACGTCAAGGCCGGTTTCCTGTCTGCCCTGGCCAAGGGCGAAGCTACTTCTCCCCTGATCGACAAGAAACGCGCTGTTGAACTGCTCGGCACCATGCAAGGCGGCTACAACATCGTGACCCTGGTCGAGCTGCTGGACGACGCCACCCTGGCCCCCGTCGCAGCCGCCCAACTCAAGCACACCCTGCTGATGTTCGATGCTTTCCACGACGTCGCGGAAAAAGCCAGGAACGGCAACGAACACGCCAAAGCCGTGATCCAGTCCTGGGCCGACGGCGAGTGGTTCAAGAACCGCCCGACCCTGGCCGACAAGATCAGCCTGCGCGTGTTCAAGGTCACCGGCGAAACCAACACCGACGACCTGTCCCCTGCCCCGGACGCCTGGTCCCGTCCTGACATCCCGCTGCACGCCCTGGCCATGCTGAAAATGGCCCGTGAAGGCATCGTGCCGGATGAGCAAGGCAAGACCGGCCCGATGAAGCAGATCGAAGAAATGCGCGGCCAGGGCTTCCCGATCGCCTACGTCGGTGACGTGGTCGGTACCGGTTCGTCGCGTAAATCGGCCACCAACTCGGTACTGTGGTTCTTCGGCGACGACGTGCCTTACGTGCCGAACAAGCGCGCTGGCGGCTTCTGCTTCGGCAGCAAGATCGCTCCAATCTTCTACAACACCATGGAAGATGCCGGCGCACTGCCAATCGAGTTCGACGTTACCAACATGAACATGGGCGACGTGATCGACCTGTACCCGCATGCTGGCAAAGTCACCAAGCACAACAGCGATGAAGTCCTGACCACCTTCGAAATGAAGACTCCGGTCCTGTTGGATGAAGTCCGTGCCGGCGGTCGTATCCCGCTGATCATCGGCCGTGGCCTGACCGAGAAGGCTCGCGCCGAGCTGGGTCTGCCACCTTCGACCCTGTTCAAGCTGCCGGAAGCCCCGGCTGAAAGCGACAAGGGCTACACCCTGGCGCAGAAAATGGTCGGCAAGGCCTGCGGCGTGGCTGGCGTTCGTCCAGGCACCTACTGCGAACCGAAGATGACCACCGTCGGCTCCCAGGACACCACCGGTCCCATGACCCGTGACGAACTGAAAGACCTGGCGTGCCTGGGCTTCTCCACCGATCTGGTAATGCAGTCGTTCTGCCACACCGCGGCCTATCCAAAGCCGATCGACGTGACCACCCACCACACCCTGCCTGACTTCATCATGACCCGTGGCGGCGTATCGCTGCGTCCGGGCGACGGCATCATCCACAGCTGGCTGAACCGCATGCTGCTGCCGGACACCGTCGGTACCGGTGGTGACTCCCACACCCGTTTCCCGATGGGCATTTCGTTCCCGGCCGGTTCCGGCCTGGTAGCGTTCGCCGCAGCCACCGGCGTGATGCCGCTGGACATGCCGGAATCGATCCTGGTGCGTTTCAAAGGTGAAATGCAGCCTGGTATCACCCTGCGTGACCTGGTTCACGCCATTCCTTACTACGCGATCCAGGCTGGCCTGCTGACCGTAGAGAAGAAAGGCAAGAAGAACGCCTTCTCCGGCCGCATCCTGGAAATCGAAGGCCTGGATAACCTGAGCATCGAACAAGCCTTCGAGCTGTCCGACGCCTCGGCTGAACGTTCGGCTGCCGGTTGCACCATCAAGCTGTCGAAAGAATCCATCACCGAGTACCTGAACTCCAACATCACCCTGCTGCGCTGGATGATCGGTGAAGGCTACGGCGATGCGCGCACCCTGGAACGTCGTGCCCAAGCGATGGAAGCCTGGGTTGCCAACCCTGAGCTGATGGTTGCCGATGCTGACGCCGAATACGCGGAAATCATCGAGATCGACCTGGCCGACATCAAGGAGCCTGTGCTCTGCGCGCCAAACGATCCGGACGACGCCCGTCTGCTGTCCAGCGTTGCTGGCGAGAAGATCGACGAAGTGTTCATCGGTTCGTGCATGACCAACATCGGTCACTTCCGCGCTGCCGGTAAACTGCTGGATCAGGTCAAGGGTCAGCTGCCAACCCGTCTGTGGCTGTCGCCGCCGACCAAGATGGACGCTCACCAACTGACCGAAGAAGGCTACTACGGCATCTACGGCAAGGCTGGCGCGCGCATGGAAATGCCGGGCTGCTCGCTGTGCATGGGTAACCAGGCACGTGTAGAGCCGAACTCGACCGTTGTATCGACGTCGACCCGTAACTTCCCGAACCGTCTGGGTGACGGCGCAAACGTCTACCTGGCTTCGGCCGAGCTGGCGTCGGTGGCTTCCATCCTGGGTCGCCTGCCGACCGTCGAGGAGTACATGGAATACGCCGCGAAGATCAACACCATGGCCAGCGACGTGTATCGCTACCTGAGTTTTGACCAGATCGCCGAGTTCCGTGAAATTGCTGCAAGCGCCAACATTCCTGTGGTTCAAGCCTAAGGTTTTGTTGCTGTAAACGAACGCCGCGTATCATCAGATGCGCGGCGTTTTTTTATGCGCCTCGATTGAGGCCCAGACCTTGTCCTGCGCCTGGGTGCACGGCGTGCCTTCCGGGTGTGCCTGGATCGTGGCGATCACCGCGCGTAACTCTGCCTTGCTCTGGTCCATTCGGGCTTGAAGCTCTTCTATCTGCGCAATCCTGCGCTCAAGCCTCAAGATGATATCGGCGCGTTTCGCCTCGCTCGGCGAATCGTCGGGCATCAGCGCCTTCAACTCCTGCAAGCTGAAACCGGCGCGCTGAGCGCCCTGGATCAATTGCAGCGTCTGCAACGTCTGCATGGGATAACGGCGATAGCCATTACCTTGTCGCTCGACCTGGATCAGCCCCTGGGCTTCGTAAAAGCGAATCTTCGAGGCTGCCAAGCCGCTGCGTTCCGCCAGTTCACCAATATTCATCGCCAACCCCATTGACCTTAAAGTGACCTTTAAGCTTAGCCTGAGCGCTCCCAATGTGAGGAGTCAAGCATGTCGCCCTTTGAAGCGTTGCAATTGCCCAACGGCCAGCTCATCAGTAACCGCATCGCCAAGGCGGCGATGGAAGAGAACATGGCGGATGCGAACCAGGCGCCTTCCGAGGCCCTGATGCGCTTGTATCAAGCCTGGGCCGACGGCGAGCCCGGCCTGATCCTGACCGGCAACGTGATGATCGACCGCCACGCCATGACCGGCCCCGGCGGCGTGGTGCTGGAAGACGAACGTCACCTGGACAAGTTTCGCCAATGGGCCGCGATTGGCCGGGCCAAGGGCGCGCACTTCTGGGTGCAGCTCAACCACCCGGGCCGTCAGACCATGGCCAACCTCGGCCAGCAGGCCCTGGCACCTTCGGCGGTGGCCCTCGATCTCGGCGGCTTTTCGAAGATGTTCGCCCAACCCAAGGCCATGACCGAGGACAATATCCAGGACGTCATCACGCGCTTCGCCACCAGCGCGCGTCTCGCCGAAAAGGCCGGCTTCAGCGGTGCGCAGATTCACGCGGCCCACGGCTACCTGCTCAGCCAGTTTCTCTCGCCCTTGAGCAACCAGCGCACAGACCGCTGGGGCGGCAGCCTGGAAAACCGTGCGCGGCTGCTGCTGGAGGTGATCAAGGCCGTGCGCGCCGCCGTGAGCGCGGATTTCTGCGTGGCGGTGAAACTCAATTCCGCCGACTTCCAGCGCGGTGGCTTCGACGCCGCCGACGCCCATGCCGTGGTCGAGCTGCTCAACCCGCTGGCCATCGACCTGCTGGAACTGTCCGGCGGCAGCTACGAAGCCCCGGCCATGCAAGGCGAGGCTCGCGACGGACGCACCCTGGCCCGCGAAGCCTATTTCATCGAGATGGCCAGCGACCTGGCGAAAGTCGCCAACATGCCGGTGATGGTCACCGGCGGCATCCGGCGCTTGCCGATCGTGCAGCAAGTTCTGGACAGCGGCATCGCCATGGCCGGGATCGCCACCGCGCTGACCCTGGAGCCGCACCTGATCAAGCAGTGGCGCGCCGGCCGCGATCTCAACCCGCAATTGCCGCCGATCCGCTGGAAGCGCAAACCCCTGGCCAGCCTGGCGAGCATGGCAGTGGTGCGCTATCAGCTTCGCCGCCTGAGCCGTGGCCGCCAGCCGAAACCCGGGGTGACGCCGCTGCTGGCGTTGATAAAAGACCAACTGTTTATCGCCCGCCGCACTCGGCAATATCGCGCTGCGATGACCAATTCTTCACATTGAGCGGGGAGCATTCAGCGCCATGGAACTGTCCTTAACTGATCAGCAGCTTTTTACCCTCACTGACGATTGGAGTTCTTCATGGCGAAAATCACCCTGGCCCAGCAATTGGCGACCACCCTTGAACAGGCGGGCATCAAGCGCATCTGGGGCCTGACCGGCGACAGCCTCAACGGCCTGACCGACTCCCTGCGCACCATGGACAGCATCGAGTGGATGCATGTGCGCCACGAAGAAGTGGCCGCGTTTGCCGCCGGTGCCGAAGCCGCCGCCACCGGCGAGCTGACCGTATGCGCCGGCAGCTGCGGCCCCGGCAACCTGCACTTGATCAATGGCCTGTTCGATTGCCATCGCAACCACGTGCCGGTGCTGGCCATTGCCGCACAGATCCCCTCCTCCGAGATCGGCCTGAACTACTTCCAGGAGACCCATCCCCAGGAGCTGTTCAAGGAGTGCAGCCACTTTATCGAGCTGGTGACCAACCCCGAGCAGATGCCTCACGTGCTGCACCGTGCCATGCGCTCGGCGATCCTCAATCGCGGCGTTGCGGTGGTGGTGATTCCCGGGGATGTGTCACTGTTGGAAGTAGAAGATAAATTCAAACCTTGGCCGGCCCTGCTGGCACCGCGCACGTTGCCGGCGGAACAGGACCTGCAACGCCTCACCGACATCCTCGAACACAGCGGCAAAGTCACCCTGCTGTGTGGCAGCGGCTGTGCCGGCGCCCACGATGAGGTGGTGGCCCTGGCCGACGCCCTCGGCGCGCCCGTGGTGCATGCCCTGCGCGGCAAGGAACATGTGGAGTGGGACAACCCGTTCGACGTCGGCATGACCGGCCTGATCGGCTTCAGCTCCGGCTACCACGCCATGCTCAACTGCGACACGCTGATCATGCTCGGCACCGACTTCCCGTATCGCCAGTTCTACCCGACCGACGCGAAGATCATCCAGGTCGACCGCAACCCGCAGGCACTGGGCCGGCGTGCCACGCTGGACCTGGGCATTGCAGCTGACGTCAGCGAGACCATCCAGGCGCTGCTGCCGCGCCTGACCCGCAAGACGGACCGCAGCTTCCTCGAAACCTCGCTCAAGCATTATGAAAAAGCCCGCCAAGGGCTGGATGACCTGGCGGAACCGTCAAAGGCCGGCCGGCCAATTCACCCGCAGTATGTCGCGCGCCTGCTCAGCGAACTGGCGGACGACGACGCAATCTTCACCGCCGACGTTGGCTCGCCGACAGTCTGGGCGGCGCGTTACTTGAAAATGAACGGCAAGCGCCGGTTGATCGGCTCGTTCAACCATGGCTCGATGGCCAACGCCATGCCCCAGGCCATCGGTGCGCAAGCCGCGTTTCCCGGGCGCCAAGTGATTTCGATGTCCGGCGACGGTGGGTTCACCATGCTGATGGGTGACTTCATCAGCCTGGCGCAACTGAACCTGCCGGTGAAGCTGGTGGTGTTCAACAACTCTTCTTTGGGCTTCGTCGCCATGGAGATGAAAGCAGCAGGCTACCTGGATACCGGCACCGAGCTGAAAAACCCGGACTTTGCCGCCATGTCCAACGCCATGGGCATCCTCGGTATTCGCGTAGAGCAGTCCGAAGACCTGGAACCGGCCCTGCGCCGCGCACTGGCCCACGACGGCCCGGTGCTGGTGGACGTGGTCACCGCCACCCAGGAACTGGTGATGCCGCCGAGCATCAAGCTGGAGCAGGCCAAGGGCTTCAGCCTGTACATGCTCAAGGCGGTGATGAGTGGGCGCGGTGATGAGGTGATCGAGTTGGCGAAAACCAACTGGCTGCGTTAATAGCGCCGTAGTGGCCGACCACGCGGCCTGACCGCAGACAAAAAAGACCCCGCTTAAATAGCGGGGTCTTCTTTCGCACGGCTGATCAGCCGTGCTGTTTTTCCACCCACTTGCCATAGGCGTCGATAAACGCCTGCAAAAACGGCTTGGTCTTTTCCGAGACCTTGCCCGACTCATCGAACACGCTGCCCGCACCGCCCAGGTAGGCTTCCGGCTGCTGCATGCACGGCACATCGAGGAACACCAGCGACTGGCGCAAATGGTGATTGGCCCCAAAACCGCCGATGGCTCCGGGAGACACACTGATCACCGCACCCGGCTTGCCGCTGAAGACACTTTGGCCATAAGGACGTGAACCGACGTCAATCGCATTCTTCAATACACCCGGCACGGAGCGGTTGTATTCGGGGGTCACAAACAGCACCGCGTCGGATGAACGCACGTGTTGACGGAAAGTACTGTAGGCTGCCGGCGGTGCAGCACCGTCGATGTCCTCGTTGTAGAGCGGCAAATCGCCAATTTCGACAATGTTCAACTTGAGGTTGGCGGGCGCCAACTCGGCCAGTGCCAGGGCGACCTTGCGGTTGATCGACTCTTTTCTCAAGCTGCCGACCAGTACGGCAATCGTGTAGACCTTGCTCATTGGGGTTTCCCGATTTCTGACTTAAGGAGTTTGTAGTTATAGAGCCTGCGCGACGCTATCACCAGCGCGTTTTTGTAATCCCCAGGGACGTTTACACCGCAGATGGATTTGTAAGTAATGTCTGAAAAAGTCAACGAATAGTATTTTTTTTCAATAGGTAAACTACCCCGCTCTCCTACGGTCTACAGAACCGCAAATCGAGTGTTTATCTCCAGAGGTTCTAAACAGATGGCAGCAGTACTTGTCGGACAGTTCCATGCCAGAGACGCGGAAGGTCGCGTTTATTCGGTGCATGAGTTCCAGGAATCCAACCCGCCCCTCGACGGCCTGGCTGGCTCGGCGCCCACCACCACCTACAAGCTGGCCATTGGCGACCGCGTAGAAAAACTGGATGGCGATGAGTTCAGGCTGATTCAGTCGGGCACTATCATCACCCGCGAATCCGCCACGATCCACGCTTCATAAAACGTTATTCCCCATAGGCGATATCAACATTATCGCCGACGCCTCCCAGTGTCCGGTCCTTGCCGAACGAGAACAGATCAAAGTTGGTTTTGGCCTGGCTGGGAGGATAGTGGTACTGATAGGCCACGCCCCAAGGGTCCGTCAGCATGTCCTGATCCTTGAGATAGGGGCCCCGCCACTTCCCTTCTCCCGCTGGCTGAACCGTCAACACCGCCAGCCCCTCGTCGTCGGTAGGATAACGCCCTACATCCTGATGAAACTGCTCGACTGCCTTGCCCAGCTCTTTCAACTGGACCTTGGCCGTGGCGATTTCCGACTGAGTCACGTCGCCGAAGATCCGCGGCCCCACCGCAACCGCCAACACGCCGACCACCAGCACCACCACCAGCAGGTCCCACAACGAAAACCCGCGCGTGTCTGTTTTACCGAGCATCGATAAGGCTCCCCCGTGGATCCTCTGGTTGATACGCCCTTTGTATGACCTGCTGGTTGCAGGCGCCAAGGGACTTGATCGTGCAAGTCTAGTTGGGGCGCTGCCGTGGCGGGTCTTTTTTCCACGCCCGGGCCTGAGCCATTGAATCCACGTCGCGCTGAACATAGACTCCGGCCATGCGTTTACGTCATATCGAAGTCATTCAAGCGATTTTACAGACCGGACACCTCGGCACCGCCGCCGAATGGTTGCAACTGCCTGTGGCCGATGTGGACGCAACCCTCAAGGATGCCGAGCTGCAGTTGGGCTTCATGCTGTTCGCCAGTGTGCGCGGACGCTTGCAGGCCACCCGGGAAACCCTTGAGCTGCAGGCCGAAATCGCCCACCTCTATGCAGCCCTTGAGCCGGTGCAACGCCTGGCCAGCAGCCTTAAGCACCATCATGCCCCGCCCTTGCGCGCACTGTGCACCCCGCCGCTGGCCAATCAACTGCTGCCCCAGGCGATCGCCGTGCTGCGCCGACGTTTCCAAGACATGCCGTGCAACCTCTCCAGCCATTCCACCCGGGATATCGTCAAAAGCCTGCTGCTGCACGAAGCCGACCTCGGCCTGAGCCTGCACGACCCGGAACACCCGCAAATCCACAGCCAACCGCTGGCCCACGGCAAGCTGCAATTGCTCGCGCCCCATGGCTGGCTGAAGCCGCGGCAGAAGTACATTGCGCTACAGGAACTGGCCGGGCAGTCGATGATCGGCCTTGAAGGCCAGGACCCGCTGAGTCGCCTGCTGGACAGCAAACTGCAAGCCCTGCGCCCGCTGCCGGTGGTGCAAACGCGGGTGCAGACATACCAGATGATGCGCAGCATGGTAGAAGCCGGGGAAGGCCTGGCGATTGTCGACCCGTTCACCGCCAGCGGCGCACGGGAAGCCGGGCTGGATGCGTGCCCATTGTCACCGCCGATTATGGTGACCTTGTATGCGTTGACCCTGAAGGGCAGCGAGCCATCGCCCGCCTTGAATGCGCTGCTGGAGATTGTCACCGAGAAGGCTGAAAGCCTGCTGACAAGCACATTGCCGTGAATGTGGGAGCTGTCGGGCCTTGGCGAGACTGCGAAGGCGGCGGCACAGTCGATAAAGACGTTGCCTGACACACCGCCATCGCGGCCTCGCTGGGGCTCGACGGCTCCCACAGGGGGTCGGGGGAAGTCTGGGAGTTGTGTGCTCGGTCGCAAGCACTCGGCTTGCGCAAATCGAATGTGGGAGCTGTCGAGCTTTAGCGAGGCTGCGAAGGCGGCGGCACTGTCGATAAAGAGGTTGCCTGATACACCGCTATCACGGCCTCGCTGGGGCTCGACGGCTCCCACAGGGGATCGGGGGAAGTCTGGGAGTTGTGTGTTCGGTCGCAAGTACTTGGGTTGCGCAAATCGAATGTAGGAGCTGTCGAGCTTCAGCGAGGCTGCGAAGACGGCGGCACAGTCGATAAAGAGGTTTCCTGACACACCGCCATCGCGGCCTCGCTGGGGCTCGACGGCTCCCACAGGGGATCGGGGGAAGTCTGGGAGCTGTGTGTTCGGTCGCAAGTACTTGAGTTGCGCAAATCGAATGTGGGAGCTGTCGAGCTTTAGCGAGGCTGCGAAGGCGGCGGCACTGTCGATAAAGAGGTTGCCTGACACACCGCCATCGCGGCCTCGCTGGGGCTCGACGGCTCCCACAGGGGATCGGGGGAAGTCTGGGAGCTGTGTGTTCGGTCGCAAGTACTTGAGTTGCGCAAATCGAATGTGGGAGCTGTCGAGCTTTAGCGAGGCTGCGAAGGCGGCGGCACTGTCGATAAAGAGGTTGCCTGATACACCGCTATCGCGGCCTCGCTGGGGCTCGACGGCTCCCACAGGGGATCGGGGGAAGTCTGGGAGCTGTGTGTTCGGTCGCAAGTACTTGAGTTGCGCAAATCGAATGTGGGAGCTGTCGAGCTTCAGCGAGGCTGCGAAGGCGGCGGCACAGTCGATAAAGACGTTGCCTGACACACCGCTATCGCAGCCTCGCCAAAGCTCGACGGCTCCTACAATTGATCGGTGCAGCTCAGACTGCTTCCAATTCTGTCTTGAACAACCGATACCAGAAAATCGCCACTTCGCGCGTCTGCGGATCAATCCCACGATAGCGCAGGTGGTCGATCCCGCCCATCACATACCCGCAGCGCTCATACAGCCGGCAGGCACCGAGGTTGTTGTTCTGGGTCTCCAGCATCATCCCCGGCAGGTTCTTCTTGCGGCTCCAGAACTGCGCCACGTCCAGCAACGCCTTGGCCACCCCGTGGCGCCGCGCGGGCAAGACCACCGCCAGTTCATCCACGTGGGCAAAGCCGTTCCAGTTGGTGCTGACCACGATATGCCCCACGGGCCGGTCATCGAGGTAGGCCATGAACACCGCACTGTCGGCCGCGTCACGGAAGCTGGCGAACTCCTCGGGGTCGATGCCGTAGCATTTGCGGTACGGCACGATACGCTCCACCGCCCACTGGTCGACGCGCTTGCCCATTTCCGGCTTGCCGTAGGCGTTGACTTCAAAGCTGAAGTCGTTCCCCCACACGTAGGCGTCAAATCCTTCGTCAGCCACCCGGACACTGAGGCCCGGGTACTTCGGGTTCATTACAGCTTGCATAAACATCCTTAACCCTTGATGCAGTCGACGGTGTAACAACGACCACTGCCGTCATCTTCGTGTTGCAATCCATGAACATCGGCAACAAAGCCGGGGAAACTGCTATCGAACGTCCTGGCAAACGCCAGGTAATCAATGATCGAGCGAGTCGATTCGGTAAAGCGCTCACCCGGCATGATCAACGGAATGCCCGGCGGGTAAGGCACCAGCATGACCGCTGCGACCCGACCTGGCAAAGCGTCGATGGACACCGCCTCGACTTCGCCCTTGACCAACAGGTCGTAGGCGTCGGCCGGTTTCATCGCGATTTCCGGCAGTACCGTGTACATCCGCTTCAGGTGTTTGGCCGTGGCATTGCTGCGGTAACAGCTGTGCAACTGGTCGCACAGATCCTTCAAACCCAATCCCTGATACCGCGCCGGGCCCTGCTGAAACACCGATGGCAAACACACAGCAAGGCTCACGTTGGCGTCATAACTGCGCTTGAATTCCAGCAGTTCGGTGAGCAGGGTACTCCACTTGCCTTTGGTGATGCCCATGGAAAACAGCACGAGGAACGAATACAGCCCGGTCTTTTCCACCACCAGCCCACGTTCCCAGAGGAATTTACTGACCACCGCTGCGGGAATTCCGCACTCGCTCAAAGCCCCGCCGGCGTTCAGGCCAGGCATCACCAGGGTGACTTTTATCGGGTCCAGCAGCACGTAGTCTTCGGCGATATCGCCAAAGCCATGCCAGTCGGCCTGGGGTTGCAGCAACCAGTCCGCCGTCACCACCCGGTCAATGCCCGCCACCAGCGGCGGCTGCCAGATGGAAAACCACCAGTCTTCAGCGGCGATATGCTGGCGCAGGTTGGCCAGGGCGCGACGAAAGCTCAGGGCCTCGTCAAACATCTCTTGCAGCAACGACCGCCCCGCCGGCCCTTCCATCATTGCGGACGCCACATCCAGGGAGGCGATGATGCTGTACTGCGGCGAGGTGGAAATATGCATCATGAACGCTTCGTTGAAGCGGTCGCGGTCCAGCTTGCGCACGCCGCCATCCTGCACATGGATCATCGACGCCTGGCTGAACGCCGCCAGCAACTTGTGCGTGGAGTGCGTGGTGAACACCAGCGGGCTGTCGGCCGTGCGCGAAGTGCCCATGCCATAGCGCCCGGCGAAAAACTCATGAAACGCCGCGTAGGCGTACCACGCCTCGTCAAAGTGCAGCACCTCGACGCTGTTGCCCAGTTGCTGCTTGATCAGCTCGGCGTTGTAGCACAGGCCGTCGTAGGTGGAATTGGTGACCACCGCCAGCTTGACCCTGGCCGGTCGGCCTCGGGTCAGCGGGCTGGCGTCGATCTTGGCGCGGATCGACTCGGGGCTGAACTCGCTCAGGGGAATCGGCCCGATGATCCCCAGTTCATTGCGCTCCGGGCACAGGTACAGCGGGATGGCGCCGGTCATGATGATCGAATGCAACACCGACTTGTGACAGTTGCGGTCCACCAGCACCAGGTCATCCCGGCCCACCATCGAGTGCCAGACGATCTTGTTGGCGGTGGAGGTGCCATTGATCACGAAGTAGGTGTGATCGGCACCGAAGTTGCGCGCTGCCCGCGCCTCGGCTTCGGCCAACGGGCCGGTGTGGTCCAGCAGCGAGCCGAGCTCCGGCACCGACACCGACAAGTCCGAACGCAGGGTATTTTCCCCGAAGAACTGATGAAACGCCTGCCCCACCGGGCTTTTGCGATAGGCCACGCCGCCGCCATGACCGGGGGTGTGCCAGGAATAATTGGAATCCGCCGTGTGCTGCACCAGGGCCTTGAAGAATGGCGGCAACAGGCCATCCAGGTAGGCGCGGGCCGCACGGGCCACTTGCCGGGCAAGAAACGGCACGGTGTCTTCAAACAGATAAAGAATGCCCCGCAACTGGTTCAGCTCGCTCATGGCATCGGCTGGGGCGTTTTCCAGGGTGACCTGCTCACCGAGGGCGAAGATCGGCAGGTTTGGCGCCCGCACCCGCGCCAGGCGGATCAGCTCCACCATGTTTTGCATCAGATGGGTATTTTCCCCGGCGCCCTCGGCGGCAATCAGCATGCAGGCCAGGCCGTGATGGGTCGAAGCCACCAGGCGACCCTCGGCGTAGTCCACCGCCGAAAAGATACTGAAGCCCTCCTGCTCAAGCTCCCGGGCGATGCCCCGGACGCGGTCGCCGGCAACGGTGTCGGCCTTGATGTCGCGGTGTACGATCAGAACCGGGAACTTCAGGTCTTTGTACATGAGCGCTTGGCGTCCTGAGGGCTATGCCTTCAGGGTAGAAGCTCGGGGCCGATGTGGCGAATGAAGATGTTCAACCGGTGTTCATAAAGCGCCGTCGATGACCTCGCGCAACACCAGCGCCGCTTGCACCGCTTGCTGGCGAGTCGCCAGGTTGGTGAAGCCCATCAACAGACCTTGCTGACCACCGGGCTCGATACTCCAGCCCGACACGGCCTGTATCCCCAGCCCGGCACGTGCGGCGGCCGCAGCGACGGCCTGATCGCAGACGTCCACCCGCAGCCGCGCCAGCAGGTTGATCCCGCCGGACTGCTCATCCACCTGCAAAAGCGCCCCGCAATGACTGGCCAGTGCCTCCACCAGAAAGCCGCGCCGCGCGGTGTAGAGCTGGCGCATTTTTTTCAGGTGGCGGGTGAAATGGCCCTGGTCGAGAAAGTCCGCCGTGGTGGCTTGCAACAATTCGGCGCTGCGGTTTTGCAGCACGCCGGCGCTGGCCTCAAAGGCCGGGAGCAGCGCCCGAGGCACCACCAGATAACCCAGGCGCAGCCCCGGGAAGAGCATCTTGCTGAAACTGCCGGAGTAGATCACCCGGTCGGCTGTGTCCTGGCTCTTGAGCGCGGCCAGGGGCTGGCCCTTGTAGCGAAACTCACTGTCGTAGTCGTCTTCCACCACCCAGCCGCCGTGGGCCTGTGCCCAATCGAGCAAGCGATGGCGCCGCGCAGTACCGAGGGCGACCCCCAGCGGGCTCTGGTGGGCCGGGGTGACAATCGCCAGCCGGGCGCCGGGCGCACGCCGTATGCCCTCCTCCACATCAAGCCCGTCGTGGTCCACCGGCACCGGGACCAACTGCACCCCCAAGTGCAGCAGCAGTTGCCGCGCATGCAGGTAGCCCGGGTCTTCGAACCAGCATGGCTGGCCGGCCATCTGCAGCGCATCACACACCAGCGCGAGGCACGCCGAGTAACCGGCACACACGAACACCTGCTCCGGCGAACACTCCACGCCCCGGTACAGCGCCAGGTATTGCGCGATCGCCACACGCAGCGAGCGGGCGCCACGCACATCGCCCATGGCCAGGCTGTTCACATCGACTCGGCGCACTTGCCGGGTGACCAGCCGCGCCCACAGCTTGCGCGGAAAGCTGTCGAGCGCCGGCAAGCCCAACTGCAACAGGCGCGGGGCCGACGCCGGCGCCACGGGTTCGGGTTCAACCGGCAACGACTTGATCGAGCGCTGCGGCAACGCCTCGGCCACCACTGTTCCTGCCTGGCCCCGCGCCAGGAAGAACCCTTCGCTCACCAGCAACTGGTAGGCCGTCTCCACCGTGCCCCGGGCCACCTTCAGTTCCTGGGCCAGGCTGCGCACCGACGGCACCCGCTCACCGGGGCGCAGTTGGCCCTGGTCGATGGCCTGGCGAAAGCGCCGGTAGATCTCCTGGTATTTGGGCAGTGACGACATCGTTATCCGGCTCACAGTGAATCAGCCCTGAAGTCTGATCTTGTCCCAACCCGCTTGTCCATTCTTGGCCCTATTGAGCCGGCGACCCGGCCGCCACACTGACGGCATCACTTCATGAAACAAGGAGCACCCCATGCAACACCGTCTCGACTACGCCCTGGCGGCGCCCGTCGGCTACAAGGCCCTTGGCTCGGTGCACAGCTACATCCACGGCTGCGACCTGGAGAAGGAATTGATTGACCTGGTGTACCTGCGGGTCTCGCAACTCAACGGCTGCGCCTACTGCCTGGACTCACATTCGCGCGACCTGCTCAAACAGGGCGTGAGCCTGGAAAAGCTGATGCTGCTGGCCGCCTGGCGCGAAGCGTTGCCGTTGTTCAGCCCGCGTGAACGCGCCGCGTTAGCTTGGGCCGAGTCGGTCACCCAGGTCGCACAAACCGAGGTGCCGGACGAACACTATGCCGAGGCCAAGGCCCTCTTCGATGACAAGGAAATTGCCGACCTGACCCTGGCTATCGCCCTGATGAACGCCCTGAACCGCGTCGCCATCAGCTTTCGCAAAGTCCCTGCCGCCGTAAAAGCGCACATGGAGCACGGCAACCATGAATGACTCTGTTGAGTTTGTGCACATCGAAAGCGACGCCGACTGCCTGGCCTGCTTTGCCGTTATGCAGCAACTGCGGCCAAAGCTCGAAGACCCGCACGCCTTCGTCCAGCAGATCCAGCGCCAGCGCGAAACCGGCTACCGCCTGCTGGCCGCCCGGGAAAACGGCCAGGTGCTGGGCCTGGCCGGTTATCGCCTGACGGAAAACCTGCTGTATGGCCGCTTTATCTACGTCGATGACCTGGTGGTGGACGCCTCGCTGCAACGCCGACGCCTGGGTGCGCACCTGCTGGACGAGGTACGCCAGCACACCCGCCGCCTGGGCTATCGCTACCTGGTGCTGGACACCGGCATGCACATGGCCCTGGCCCAACGCTTCTATTTTCGCCAGGGCCTGCTGCCACTGGGGATGCACTTTTCACAGGACCTCGGCCAATGACCCGCGCCCTGCTACTGAGCTTCAGCCCCCACGGCAAGGCCGCCCAGACCTTCCGCCTGGCCCGCGCCCTGCTCCGCGAACAGGCACCCGAGGCCGAAGTGGTCGAACGCGACTACGGCGGCCAGGCCCTGCCGGCGCTGACCCGGGAATACGCCAACGCCCTGACCACGCCCGGCGGCCTGAGCGGCCCGGCAACCGAGCGCTCCGAGCAACTGATTGTCGAGCTGGAAGCCTGTGACCTGTTGATCATCTGCACCCCCGTGCACAATTTCACGGTGCCGGCGGCCCTCAAGTGCTGGATCGACCATGTGGTGCGCATCCACCGCAGTTTCACGGTGAATCCGCAGTTTGAGAAAGTCGGCTTGCTCAAGGACCGGCGCACCTTTGTACTGGTCAGCTCCGGCAGTTCGCGAAAAAACCGCGAGCCCGACTTCCTCACGCCCTACCTGCAGGCGATCCTTGGAACCGTGGGCATTCACACGGTGGATTTCGTCTATCTGGGGGCCATGGTGCGTGGCGCAGCCGCCGTGCAGCGCAGCCTGGAACAGGCCCACACGCAGTTGGCCGAGGCATTTGACCGGCAAGCGGGTGCCCGGGCGGCAATCAGCGCTGGCGCGTAAAATTAATGGCGCTAGAATCAGCGCCATTTCTACGCCCGCCTCCCTGATACGAGCCACCCATGAGCTTTGATTTCGACACGATCCACTCCCGCCTCGGCACCGGCAGCACCAAGTGGAGTCGTTACCCGCAAGACGTTCTGCCGATGTGGATTGCCGACATGGACATCGCTGCCCCACCGGCCGTGCTTCAAGCGTTGCATGAGCGACTGGGTCAACAGATCCTCGGCTACAGCGTGGCCTGCGATGGCGTGCGCGAGGCGATCGTCGCCGACCTGTGGGCCAAGTACGCCTGGCGCGTACAGCCGGATGAGTTGCTGTTCCTGCCGGGGGTCGAGCCTGGTTTCAACATGGCGCTGCACGCATTTGTGCAGCCCGGCCAACCGGTGGTGTTGCAAACCCCCAACTATCGCCCGATCCGCCTGGCGCCCGGCCACTGGAACCTGCCGAAGATCGAAGTGCCATTTGAGCTGAGCGCCGAAGGCGAGTACCTCACGCCGTTGCCGGCAATGCGTGAAGCCCTCACCGGCGCCGGGGCGCTGCTGTTGAGCAACCCGCACAACCCGATGGGCAAGGTCTTCCCCCGTGAGGAACTGCTGGCCGTGGCCAGCGCCTGCCTGGACCAGGGTGCGCTGATCGTCTCCGATGAAATCCACGCCGAGCTGTGCTTTGACGGCCGCCGGCATATTCCCACCGCCAGCCTCAGCCCCGAGATTGCCCAGCGCACCATCACCCTGATGTCGGCGAGCAAGGCGTATAACGTCGCCGGGTTGAAGACCTGCTTCGCGGTGATCCAGAATCCCGAGATCCGCGAGCGCTTCAACCAAGCCCGCTGCGGCATGGTCGACAGCGTCAGCCCCCTGGGCCTGGAAGCCACGCGTGCGGCCTACAGCGACTGCGGCGACTGGCTGCAGGCGCTGGTGGCCTACCTGCAAGCCAACCGCGATTACCTGCTGAACGCCGTGCAAACCCGCCTGCCCGGCGTGGTCATGCATGCGCCTCAAGGCACCTACCTGGCCTGGCTGGATTGCAGCGCCCTGGGCCTGGACGACCCGCAACGGTTCTTCCTCGAACAGGCCAGGGTCGGCTTGAGCGCCGGGATTGAATTCGGCGATGACAGCCAGCAATTCGTGCGCCTGAACTTCGGCTGCCCACGGGCCATGCTGGAAGAAGGCATCGCCCGCCTGGAACGCAGCCTGCGTCACCGTTAAGGCGCAATTCACAACTTTTCGCAACGACCGCCGAACCCCTGCTGTTACTGTTTTTGCCGATTCGTCCCACCGGTAACAGCAGGAGTTCCATGGCATGACGACCCAGCCGCTCAACCGCTCGACCGACCCCAAAGCCCTTCCTCTCACACCGCCCAAGTCCGGCGCGGCGTTCCACGTGCTGCTCAAGAACAGCGCCAACAACAAGAAGGTGGAGGCCGGCGACAAAACCGCGCAAGGGCTCGCTGCCAGCAAGGAACAAGGCTATGAACTGGCCGCCAAGGACGCCGCGCCGCCCACCACCCTGGGGGATTACAAGGCCATCGGCCCGGCGGACGAAGTCGGCCCCGGCCTGATCCGCTATGAAACCCAGGACGGCAAGAAAGTCATCGTCAGCGAAAAAGACAGCCCCGAGCTGTTCAAGCAAGTCAGCGCCGACTTCAAGGCACTCTCCGGCGTCAACGCCAGCGAAGCCGCCGGCTACCAGCGCCTGGGCGGCGACGCCACGGCCCCGGAAAAGCTCGGTGATTACAAATCCCTCGGCCCGCCCGACGAAACCGGCCCCGGTGTGATTCGCTACGAGACCCAGGACGGCAACAAGTTCGTCATCAGCCAGCGCGACAACCCGGAGGCCTTCCAGAAAGCCAAGGAAGCCTATGAAAGCTTCACCGGCCTGGGCAGCAGCGAAGACGCCGGCTATAAGCGCGCCAGCGACAACGAAGTGTGGCCGCCCTACGCCGGCACCACCGTCGGCCCCAAGGATGAAGTCGGCCCCGGCCTGATCCGCTTTGAAAGCAACGGCCAGAAAATGGTCGTGGCCCGCGACGACAACCCCAAGCTGTTCGACTACCTGGCAGGCCTGCACGAGGTCTACACCAACCCCGACAAAAAGGCCGCCGTAGAGTCCGCGCTCAACGACGGCTCGACCCTGGCAGACGCCAATACCAAGGCGCCGGAGCTGAACGACTACAAGGGCTTCGGCTGGATCGAAGGCCAGCAAGGCAATGTGCTGACCTATGAAACCCACGACGGCACCAAGGTCGTGGTATCGGCCGACGTCAGCCCGGAACTGTTCAAGAGCGTGGCCACCGCCCAGGACACCTGGAGCAAGATCCACTCCAGTGAAGACGCCGGCTACAAGCTGGCCGGGCCGAATGACTTCCTGAAGAACACCGAGATCACCTTCGGTTCCCCCGACGAGCTGGGGGATGGCCTGATCCGCTATGAAACCAGCGAAGGCAAGGTCATCGTCTCCAAGGAGCTCAGCCCGCAGCTCTACGACGAAGTGGTGGCGAAATGGGAAGCCTGGAGCGCCGGCACCGTCGACGAGACCCGCGCCAAGTACAACCTGCCGAGCAACGATGAGCTCGACGTGCTCAACCTCGACACCGGCGTGCATGCCGACAAGGACGACGACAAATCGCCGACCCAAAGCGTCAGCGAACTGGCCACCACCGAACTGATCGACACCTACCGCGCTGGCGTCAAGGACGGCTCGATTCCCAAGGACGACCCACGGGCCAAACTGGTCCGCGCCCTGGAAGCCCAGGCCGCCTACCAGAACGGCCATGGCATCACCGGCTACGAAGAATCCAAGCGCCCGTTCAACACCACCTGGCGCGAGTTCGATGACAAGCAGACCGAGCTCACTTCCGCCGACATGCACGACATCATCGACGGCAAGGCGGTGCAGGAGCAGATCGGCGAGTTGTTCAAGGACCCGACGGTGCAGGCCGACTACAAGACCAAGATGGACGACGCCATCAGTCACCTGCCCAACAAGGACGAGATCAAGCAGAAGCTTCTCGACCTGACCAGCAACCCCGACTATGTGCTGTACCTCAAGGACCTGCAAAAACAGGGCAAGAGCCACGAAGCCCAGCAAGACCTGAGCAACACCCTGACCTCGCTGTCGCTGTTCGACCCGGAAGCCGCCACCAAGGCCGCGCAGAATATCCAGGCCGACGGCCTCACCACCGACCTCAACGAGATTCTCTCGGACCCGAGCAAGATCTCCGACGACAACAAGGAGCTGGCCACCAAGGACCTGTTCGGCCTGCTCAAGGGCGTGCTCAAGGGCAACCTGCTGGACCTGCCGCGCCGCAGCCAGGAAGTGCTGGAGAAATTCCTCAACGAGGGCCTGGAGGGCAAGGAGAAATCCTCGGCCGTGACCAAGGCCCTGGAAGAACTCGGCGACGTCTACAAGAACAGCGGCACCATCAGCGAAGCCGACGTGAAAACCGCCCTGAGCAAACCGTATATCCCGGTGGCGGATCGCGGCATGCTCGGCGAAGTGTTCAACACCCTCAACAGCAAAGGCATCCTCGGTTCGATGGGCGCCGGCGTCAGCCTGTTCTCGGGGATTTACCAACTGGTGGGCAAAGGCGGCAAGCTCGGCGAAACCCCGGCCCAACGCATGACCATCGCCAAGGACTTCCTGAGTTTTGCCGGCGGCGCCAGCCACTTCGTCAAGCTCGGTGACAAGATCGGCGAAGCCCTGGGCAAGGGCGGCCTGGTGGACTTCCTCGGCCTGGACAAGACCCTGCCGGAAATCTGGGGCAAGGAAGGTGCGGCCGGCAAAGTCATCGACTTCAGCAAGCCCACCGAAATCGACTCAAAGGTCAGCAAGGAAATCGCTGCGGCCCTGGACGCGGTTCCCGACAGCCAGTACGACGGCGTGGCCAAGCTGTTTGGCGAGGGCGACAAGGCGGTAACCGAAGCCACCGAAGGCCTTGCCACTCACCTGGATGACGGCCTCAAGGCAGCCGGTGCGGCCAAGCTTGGCGCCTCCCAATCGGCGAAGATCGCCGGTTCCGTGATCAAGGTGTTGGGCCCGGCGACGGACATTGCCGGTGGTTTTGCCGACATTGTGCTCGGCGCCCTGGCGATCAAAAGCGGCGTGGACAGCAAAGACCCCCTGGCTCAGGCCGCAGGTGGTTTGCAGGTGGCCGGCGGTGCGTTCGGCGCGTCAGCCGGGGTATTGGGAGCGGCGGCGCTGTTTGGCGCAGGCACGGCGGCAGCGCTGACCGGGCCGCTGTTCCTGGTGGGCGTGGTGTTGGCGGTGGTGGGCGGGATCATCGGCTACTTCGTCGACCACAACAAAAAACAGAAGGCCACCGAGAAGGAAAACGACTGGTACCGCGACCTGGCCGGCGACGGTTTGCTGCAGGACAACTGGGCGGATAAGGTCGAATACGCCCACTACGAGATCCACCACTACCACGGCCGCGACACGCCGACCGATGACAGCCTGTTCCGCTTCCAGCAATCGGAGTGGGAGCATTTCGACTCCACACCACAAAGCGGCGGCTCGTCGAGCAACCGGCTGGATGGGGATTTGCACAAGGACTACAAGGACCCGAGTGAAACGCCCAAGGCACTGCCGGATGCTTCGGATGAGAAGCCTGGGTCCCGGCCATCGGGAGGCGGGCCTCGGCTCAACTAACCCTCCAACGGCTGTATGCAAAACAAAATGTGTGAGCGGGCTTGCTCGCGAAAGCGCTGGATCAGTCATTGTAGATGTCGACTGTCACACCGCCTTCGCGAGCAAGCCCGCTCCCACATTTGGATTGGGTTCACCACTGGACTCGGGTTTACAGCTTGGCGATCGACACTTCAGTCGACTTCACAAAGGCAATCACTTCACTGCCCACCTTCAATTCGAGGTCACGCACCGAGCGTGTGGTAATCACCGACGTCACGATCCCCGACGCGGTTTGCACGTCGATCTCGGACACCACTTCGCCGATCAGGATTTCCTTGATCACGCCTTTGAACTGGTTGCGCACGTTGATCGCTTTAATGGTCATGTCGGCTTTCCTTTGGTCTGTTGGGTCAATCCGCACGAATGCGCAGGCACTCAAAGTGCCCTATTCGTGAAACCAACAAAAGGAATATATAACTCTTTATTTATTCCATAAAAACATATGAAAGCTGTTGCACAGCCAACAGTGATTCAACAAAGTGCCCGCCTCCCCACTCCCAACCACTCCCCACGTAGCAGCTGTCGAGCCCAAGCGAGGCTGCGTTCGCGGTCTGTCTGACACACCGCGAACGCAGCCTCGCTTAGGCTCGACAGCTGCTACGCCAGGGTGCTGCCCTGCCCTGCAAAGACGCTGGCACAGAGACTGCATATTCCTATAACGCATGATGGAACATGCCATATGAATTTTCTGAATATAAGAAAAGCCTTCTCTTTTCCCGCCTTGTCCGGAGCTGTTCCATGAAACCCTTCTTCAATACCCTGTTGGGCGCCTGCGCCCTGGCCCTCAGCCTGCAACCCCTGGCCCATGCAGCGAAAACCGACCCTGCGCAAGTCAACCTGGACTACGCCTACTACTCCCCGGTGAGCCTGGTGCTCAAGCACTTCGGCTGGCTTGAAGAAGCGCTGCCGCAAACCAAGGTCGGCTGGGTGTTGAGCCAGGGCAGCAACCGTTCCCTGGAATACCTCAACAGCGGCGGCGTCGACTTCGCCTCGTCCGCCAGCCTGTCGGCGGTGCTCAGCCGGGCCAATGGCAGCCCGATCAAGTCGGTGTATGTGTACAGCCGCGCCGAGTGGACTGCACTGGTGGTGCGCAAGGACTCAACGTTCAACAGCGTCAGCGACCTCAAGGGCAAGAAAATCGCCGCCACCAAAGGCACCGACCCGTACCTGTTCACCCTGCGCAGCCTGCAGAAAGCCGGCCTGAGCAAGGACGACGTGGAGTTGGTGCACCTGCAGCACCCCGACGGCCGTACCGCGCTGGAGAAAGGTGATGTGGATGCCTGGGCCGGTCTCGACCCGCACATGGCCGCCAGCGAAATCCAGGCGGGTTCGCGCCTGCTGTACCGCAACAAGGACTTCAACAGCTACGGCGTGGTCAGCGTGACCGACAAATACGCCAAGGAGCATCCACAGACCATCGCCAAGGTGCTCGGTGCCTATGAAAAAGCCCGCAACTGGGCGGTGAAACACCCCGACGAATTCGCCAAGCTGCTGGCCGACGAATCCGGCCTGCCCCTGGACGTGGCCAAGCTGCAATTGTCGCGTACCGACTTGAGCAGCCCATTGCTCACTGCCCAGGACGTGGTGTCGTCCAAGGCGGCCGCGCCGATCCTGGTGTCGGAAGAACTGGTGCGCCGTGGGGTGAATGTGGATCAGGTGATCGACCAGTTGATCGACCCAAGCTTTGGCCAGGCTTTGCCTCGTCCATAAGGGGAGCGTCATGAGCAGCAAAAGCGAAACCCTGCCCGTCGCACTCGCGCCAACGCTCACCGTGCAGCGCAGCGCCTGGCCGCGACGGCTCAAGGGCCTGGCGTTGCCGGTGTTGATCCTGGTGATCCTTGAAGTGGTGGTGCGCATCGGCTGGCTGCCGTCCTACCAGATGCCGGCGCCCAGCGAGATCGCCGTGACCCTCACCGACCTCGCCGAAGGCGCGCTGTGGAAACACATCAGCGCCAGCCTGTTGCGGGTGCTGCTGGGGTTCACCATCGGCGCCGGCCTGGCCCTGGTGTTTGCCGCCTGGGTCGGCTTGAGCCGCGAGGCCGAGGCGTACCTGGAACCAACCTTCGCCGGCCTGCGCTCGATCCCGAGCCTGGCCTGGGTGCCGCTGTTGCTGCTGTGGCTGGGCATTGATGAGACCTCGAAGATCGTGCTGATTGCCATCGGCGCGTTCTTCCCGGTGTACCTCAATGGCGTCGCGGCCATTCGCGACATCGACCGCAAGCTGGTGGAAGTCGGGCAGATGTATGGCTTCAGCCGCACGCGCCTGGTGCGTCGCATCCTGTTGCCTGCCGCCCTGCCCGGCCTGTTCACCGGGTTGCGCAGCGGCCTGAGCCTGGCGTGGATGTTCCTGGTGGCGGCCGAGTTGATCGCCGCGACCAAGGGCCTGGGTTACCTGCTCAGCGATGGCCGGGAAACCTCACGGCCCGACATTGTGCTGGCGGCGATCATCGTGCTGGCGCTGCTGGGCAAGATCAGCGACGGCCTGTTGGCGGCCCTGGAAAAACGCTGCCTGGCCTGGCGCGATACCTTCAACGGCCAAGGCCCGGAGAATTGAGCATGAGTGAAGCGCTACTGGACATTCGCGTCGAGCGGAAAAACTTCGGCGCGACGACGGTGCTGACCAACGTCCATTTGGCCTTGCAGCCGCGGGAAGCCGTCAGTTTGCTGGGCCCCAGTGGCTGCGGCAAAAGCACCTTGCTGCGGATCGTCGCCGGGCTGGAAAAGGACTATCAGGGGGAACTGTTGCAAGGTGGTGGTGAGGTCGCGTTTGTATTTCAGGAGCCACGGCTGATGCCGTGGCTGACGGTGGAGCAAAACATTGGTTTCAGCGATGACGATGGCTATGACAAGGCCTGGGTCGCGCAGTTGATCGATGAGGTGGGGCTTACGGGTTTTGGCCAGGCGTTGCCCAAGGCGTTGTCTGGCGGGATGGCGCAACGGGTGGCGATTGCTCGCGGGCTGTATTCACGGCCGCAGGTGCTGTTGCTGGACGAACCGTTCAGCGCGGTGGATGCGTTTACCCGCATGAAGCTGCAGGACCTGCTGCTGCAATTGGCCGAGCACCACGGGATCGCACTGCTGCTGGTGACTCACGATGTGGACGAGGCGCTGTACCTGAGTGACCGGGTGTTGGTGATGGATAACCGGCCGAGCAGTATTCGCCAGGAGCTGGCGGTGGAGTTGGTGCATCCGCGGGATCGGCGGGATCCGCTGTTGGCGCGGCTCAAGGCACTGGCGTTGACTGAGCTGCAGCGGGCGCATGTGATCTGAAAGGCACGTGTTGAGTCCGCCCAAAATCAAAAGCTAAAGCGGGCACGGTCCAAATGTGGGAGCGGGCTTGCTCGCGAAGGTCGTTAACGATGACGCGGGCATCCTGATTCAACGCGGCGCTCTCAGGTTTTTCGCGAGCAAGCCCGCTCCCACAAGGATCGCATCAAGCAGCCGATTTACGCGGCGTCAACGTCACCCAATACTGCGTACGGGACTGCACTTGCAGCGGCATCGTCGACGCCAGCAACGCAAGAATTCGATCGGTATCAGCCAACTGAAAACTCCCAGTGACCCGCAGCGCTTCAAGGCTCGGGTCCCAGCGCAGCACACCCGGCCGATACCGCTCCAGCTCCCGCAAAAAATCACCCAACAGCTGGTTCTGCGCAGTCAGCACACCGTCGCGCCAACCCAATTGCAACGCATCAAACCCCACCGCAGCGCCCATCCCCGACGCCTGCAACCGTGCCTGCTGCCCCCCCTGCAATGTCGCCACTTGCCCACGCAGGTCCTGCACCTGCACCGCGCCCTTCAACACCGACACCAAACACCCGGAAGACAACTGCCGCACACACACTTCAGCCTGGCTGACGATCACCTGGCCATAACGCGTCTGCACCGTCAGCGCACCAGCCCCCGGCACCGTCAACGCCATCTCCCCTTCCACCAGCGTCACACGGCGCCGGGCCGTATCCACGTCCACCGCGCTCGCGGTATTCAGTTGCAGGCTGCTGCCATCCAACAGCGGCACTCGCTTGCGTTCGCCAGTAGCGGTGTGCAGGTCGGCGCGCCACACGTCGATAGGCAATTGCCGGCTGAGCAACCACGCGGTTGGCAACAACGCGGCGACGCCCAAGGCACGCTTGAGTACTGCACGCCGTCCCGGTTGCGGACGATCAAGGCTGGCCATGGCCAACGCTGGCGGCAAGTCGGTAAACCGTTGGCGCAGCGACTGGGCTTTTTGCCAGATCTGCTCATGCTGGGGATGGCTGTCACGCCACTGCTGCAGGCGGGCGTGATCACGTTCGGTGGCGCTGCCGGATTCCAGCAACGCCAGCCATTGCGCCGCCGCCCGGGCGAGATCCGGCGCAGTACGGCTCACAGTTCCACCAGCAGGCAATGCTCGTAAGCCTGGGCCATGTAGCGCTTGACCGTACGCTCGGACACCTTGAGCCGCTCGGCAATCTCCCGATAGCCGAGTCCTTCCAGCTGGCTCCAGAGAAACGCGCGGCGCACCACCGCCGGCAAACCGTCGAGCAATTCATCCAGGGCTTGTAGGGTTTCCAGCAGCAACCAGCGTTGCTCCGGCGACGGCACGCAAGCCTCCGGCAACTGCATCAACGCATTGAGATACGCCTGTTCCAGACTGCGCCGCTGGTGAAAATTCACCAGCAAGCGCTTGCCCACCGTTACCAGATAGGCCCGGGGCTCCTGCAATTGCGCAATCGGCTGCGCGCTGGCCAGCACCCGCAGGAACGTGTCCTGGCTCAGGTCGGCCGCATCCCAGGCGTTGCCCAAGCGGCGCCGCAGCCAGCTTTCGAGCCAGCTGCGGTGGTCGCGATACAACGTGTGAAGGCTGGGTTCAGCGAGGTGCGTCGGCACTACAGCATCATTCATGGCAAGTAACCTGCGCGGCGCGAGTCAGTCTCAAATGAGATTCATTCTATTTAATAACCCGCCGGCATACCATGTTCTTTTGCACACGATGTTTAAAGCATTGCGGCCTTTTGCCTGAGCATGTCGATAAACAACCCCAACTCGCGGCTCACCGGGTCGCCCTTGCGCAGCAGCATCCCGAACGGTGCCAGTTGCACCTCCAGCACCACCGGCAAGGCCACCACGAGGCCCATTTTCAAGTAATCCCGCAGGGCGCTTTCCGAGAGCACCATGATCGCGTCGGTGAGTTGAATCAGTTGCTGCATGGAATACACCGAACTGCACTCGATAATGTCCGCCGGCTGCGGCAAGGCCAGGTGTTGCAATGCTTCATCAAAACCAATGCGCGCCGGGCTGGTTTGCGGTTGCAGGATCCACGGCCAGTCACTGACCAGTTCCGCCAGCGGCAGATGCTCGCGCTGGGCCAGGGGGTGGCCGGCGTGCACCACCACCAGCATGCGTTCGTTGCCCAGGGGCTCAAAGGTGTAATGCTCACTGTCGGTGGCGGCGTTGCGCCGGGCGATGGCCAGGTCGATGCGGCCTTGCTCCAGCAACTGGATCACCTGGTCGCTGGTGTCGCCCATGATGCGAATGCGCATCTGCGGGTTGAGGGTTTTGATCTGCGCAATGGAGTCCATCACAAGGTCCGGCGCCGCGCCCATGATGGTGCCGATCGACAAATACCCGTAGCCGCCCTGCTGGCGCATCATCAGTTCCTCGGCGCAGCGGTCGAGGCCACTCAGCGCCGACTCGGCAAAGCGGATCAATTCCTTGCCCAGTGCCGTCGGGCGCATGCCCCGGGGCAGGCGCTCGAACAGGTCACAGGCAAACATATCCTCGATCTCGCGCAACATGCGCGTCGCCGCCGGCTGCGACATGTTCAGGCTTTGGGACGCACGGTGCAGGTTCTGGCTGGAACTCAAGGCCACCAGCATATGCAGATGCTTGTAGCGCAGTCGGTTGAACAGGCTGCGGGAGATTGCGGGACTACTCATTTTTTTCCTTGTTATCGATACCCTGAGGTTATCAGTTGTAAGCGAGATTCGATTTGTAGCGTATAGATGGAGCGCCGTACAGTCCTTCCCATAAGAACAAAACAACTGGACTGAACAATGAAGACCCTGCCTGCGTCCTTGCTCGCCAAGATTTCCTGGCGGCTGCTGCCCTTTCTGCTGTTGATGTACATCATGGCCTTCCTCGACCGCGCCAACGTCGGGTTCGCCAAGCAAGCCTTCCAGGCCGACACCGGCCTCAGTGATGCCGCCTTCGCCTTTGGCGCCGGGGTGTTTTTTGTCGGCTATGCGCTGCTGGAAGTGCCGAGCAACCTGATCATGCATCGCGTCGGTGCCCGCCTGTGGATGTGCCGGATCATGGTCAGTTGGGGCCTGGTGTCCGCCGCCATGATGTTTGCCCATAACGAAACCAGCTTCTACCTGTTGCGCTTCCTGCTGGGCGTGGCCGAAGCCGGATTTTTCCCCGGGGTGATTCTCTACCTCACCTACTGGTTCCCCTCTGCCGTGCGCGGCAAGGCCATGGGTTTCTTTTACTTTGGCGCGCCCCTGGCCTTCATCTTCGGCAGCCCGCTCTCGGGCCTGTTGTTGGAGCTGGACGGGTTCTCTGGGCTGCACGGCTGGCAATGGCTGTTCGCGGTGGAAGGCCTGATGGCCACCGCGGTTGGCATCTGGGCCTACTGGTACCTGGACAACCGCCCCGCCGATGCCAAATGGCTGAGCGTTGCAGAGCGCCGCCAGATCCAGGACCTGCTCGACCGCGAAGACCAGCACAAAACCTCTCACGGCCGTAGCCTGCTCACTGTGCTGTGCCAACCCAGCGTGCTGTACCTGTGCCTGGTGTACATGCTGATCCAGGCCAGCGTTTACGGCGTGGTGTTCTACTTGCCAACCCAGGTCGGTGGGCTGCTGGGGACCAGGGTCGGCTTGATGGTGGGCCTGGTCTCGGCGATTCCCTGGGTCTGTGCGCTGTTCGCCGCGTGGTGGATTCCCGGCTATTCCGACCGCACCGGCGAGCGCCGCAAAACCGCGTCCCTGACCCTGTTGATGGCCGCCGCCGGGATCGCCTGCTCGGTGACCTTTGCCAACCCGCTGCTGGGCATGCTCGCCCTGTGCTTTGCCGCCTCGGGCTTTATCGCCGTGCAACCGGTGTTCTGGACCTTCCCGTCCAGCTACCTGGCCGGCAGCGCAGCGGCCGCCAGCATCGCCCTGATCAACTCCTTCGGCGCCCTCGGCGGTTTTATCGCCCCGGTGCTGAAGAACTGGGCAGAAACCGCCTTTCACTCCCCTGCGGCCGGCCTTTACCTGCTGTCCGCCACCACTGTAGTCGCAGCCTTGCTGGTACTCGGTATCCATTCCCCAGGCCATAAAGCGACGAACACGCCGGCCACTGTTTAATCAAGGAGTCACACCATGGGCAATCTCACAATCAAGCACGTGCGCGCCTTTGTGCTGCGCGGCGGCGGCGCGGACTACCACGACCAGGCAGACGGCCACTGGATCGACGATCACATCAGCACCCCCATGAGCAAATACCCCGAGTACCGCCAGAGTCGCCGCAGTTTCGGGATCAACGTACTCGGCACGCTCGTAGTGGAAATCGAGGCCAGCGACGGCACCGTCGGGTTCGCCGTGACCACCGGTGGCGAGCCCGCCGCCTATATCGTCGAGAAGCACCTGGCGCGCTTCCTGGAAGGCGCCCGCGTCACCGATATCGAAAAAATCTGGGACCAGATGTACCAGTCCACCCTGTACTACGGCCGCAAGGGCCTGGTGATCAACACGATCTCCGGTGTCGACCTGGCGCTGTGGGACCTGCTCGGCAAGATCCGCCAGGAACCGGTGCACCAGTTGCTCGGCGGCGCGGTGCGTGACGAATTGCAGTTCTACGCCACCGGCGCCCGCCCCGACCTCGCACAGAAGATGGGCTTTATCGGCGGCAAGATGCCCCTGCACTACAGCCCATCGGAAGGCGAAGAAGGCCTGCGCAAAAACCTCGAGGAACTGGCAACCATGCGCGAACGGGTCGGCCCGGACTTCTGGCTGATGCTCGACTGCTGGATGAGCCTGGACCTGAACTACGCCACCAAACTGGCAACCGGCGCCCATGAATACGGCCTGAAATGGATCGAAGAAGCGCTGTCGCCCGACGACTACTGGGGCTATGCCGCGCTGCGCAACAACGTGCCCAAAGGCATGTTGGTTACCACCGGCGAACACGAAGCCACCCGCTGGGGCTTTCGCATGCTGTTGGAGATGGGGTGCTGCGACATTATCCAGCCAGATGTGGGCTGGTGCGGCGGCCTCACCGAGCTGGTGAAAATCTCCGCCTTGGCCGATGCCCACAATGCGTTGGTGGTGCCCCACGGCTCGTCGGTCTACAGCTACCACTTTGTTGCGACCCGCCATAACAGCCCCTTCGCCGAGTTCCTGATGATGGCGCCCAAGGCAGACGAAGTGGTGCCGATGTTCCACCCGCAACTGCTCGGTGAACCCGTGCCGGTGAATGGCCGCATGCGCCTGTCGGTGCTCGACAAACCCGGGTTTGGCGTGGACCTCAATCCCGATTGCCAATTGCATCGCCCGTACAACCGCTGAGGACTCCTGCCATGAACATGCCCCACAACGCTTTCAAGGCCGCGCTGCGTAAAGACGCCGCGCAATACGGGATCTGGGCCGGCTTCGCCACCGCCTATGCCGCCGAGATCGTCGCCAGCACCGGTTATGACTGGATGCTGATTGACGGCGAACACGCCCCCAACACCGTGCCCAGCGTGCTCAACCAGCTCCAGGCCGTGGCGCCCTACACCACCGCCCCGGTGGTACGCGCGGTAAGCAGCGACGCCAACCTGATCAAGCAACTGCTGGACGTCGGCGCCCAGACGCTGATGATCCCGATGGTCGAAACCGCCGAGCAAGCCCAGGCCCTGGTGCGCGCGATGCGTTATCCGCCCCACGGTATTCGTGGCGTTGGTGGCGGCTTGACCCGCGCCACCCGCTGGGACGGCGTGTCGGATTACCTCAACACCGCCCATGAACAGCTGTGCCTGATCGTGCAGGTGGAGTCGCGTCGCGGCGTTGAAAACGTCGCGGCGATTGCGGCGGTGGAAGGCGTGGACGCGGTGTTTATCGGCCCCGCCGATCTGTCCATCGGCCTCGGTCACGCCGGCAATCCCGGGCACCCCGAGGTACAGGAGCGCATCCAGTACGCGGTCAATGCCACGCTGGCGGCCGGCAAGGCCTGCGGCATTCTCGCGCCCAACGAAGACGACGCCCGCCGCTATCAAGCCTGGGGCTGCCAGTTCATTGCGGTGGCCATCGACATCAGCCTGCTGCGCCAGGGTGCCATGTCGACCCTGGCCCGCTATCGCCCAGCCGCCGACGCCAAGGCGCCGTCACGTACCTACTGAGGAGCCAAGCATGTCATCCGTACCGGTCTACCAGAACTTCATCAACGGCCGCTTTACCCCGAGCGATGCCCACCTGGATGTGTTGAACCCGGCTACCGGCGTCCTGCTGTCGAAGGTCCCGGCGTCCACCTTTGATGACGTCGACCAGGCCCTGGCCGCTGCGCGTCATGCGCAGAAAGACTGGGCGCGCAAACCGGCGATCGAACGCGCCGGTCACTTGCGCCGCATCGCCGCCAAGCTGCGGGAAAACGTCGCCCACCTGGCGCGCACCATTACCCTGGAGCAAGGCAAGGTCAGCGGCCTGGCGGAAGTGGAAGTCAACTTCACCGCCGACTACCTCGACTACATGGCCGAGTGGGCGCGCCGCATTGAAGGCGAGATCATCACCAGCGACCGCCCCAATGAAAATATCTTCCTGTTCCGCAAACCCCTGGGTGTGGTGGCCGGCATCCTGCCGTGGAACTTCCCGTTCTTTTTGATCGCCCGCAAGATGGCCCCGGCGTTGCTCACCGGCAACACCATCGTGATCAAACCCAGCGAAGAAACGCCGAACAACTGCTTCGAGTTCGCCAAACTGGTGGCCGAGACCGACCTGCCGGCCGGGGTATTCAATGTGGTCTGCGGCGATGGCCGCGTCGGTGGCGCCCTCACCGCCCATAAGGGCGTGGACATGATCAGCTTCACCGGCAGCGTCGCCACCGGCTCGCGGATCATGGCTGCCGCCGCCCCCCATATCACCAAGCTCAACCTCGAGCTGGGTGGCAAGGCACCTGCCATCGTCCTCGCCGATGCCGACCTGGACCTCGCGGTAAACGCCATTCGCGACTCGCGGATCATCAACAGCGGCCAGGTGTGCAACTGCGCCGAACGGGTGTACGTGGAGCGCAAGGTGGCCGACCAGTTTATCGAGCGCATCAGCGCCGCGATGGCCGCCACCCGCTACGGCGACCCCATCGCCCAGGCCGATGTGGAGATGGGCCCGCTGATCAACCGCCAAGGCCTGGACAGCGTCAATCGCAAGGTACGCACCGCCTTGAGCCAGGGTGCATCGCTGGTCACCGGTGGACAGATCGCCGACCTGGGCCAGGGCTTTCACTTCCAGCCGACGGTATTGGCCGGTTGCCACGCCGACATGGAAATCATGCGCGAAGAAATTTTTGGCCCGGTGCTGCCGATCCAGATTGTCGACGACCTGGATGAAGCCATCGCCATGGCCAACGACTGCGACTACGGCCTGACCTCTTCGATCTACACCCGCGACCTGGGCAAGGCGATGCAGGCGGTGCGCGAATTGTCGTTCGGCGAGACCTACGTCAACCGCGAGAACTTCGAGGCGATGCAAGGCTTTCATGCCGGCGTGCGTAAATCCGGGATCGGCGGCGCCGATGGCAAGCACGGCCTGTACGAGTACACCCACACCCATGCGGTGTACTTGCAGAGCTGAAGTGGTGCAACGGGCCTTGGCGCGGTAGCGTGCGGGCCCTTCCCCATCCATTGTTCCGAAGGATTGCGCTATGCCCCTTACCCCTTACAGCGGGCCGATCATCGACAGCCATTTGCACCTGTTCGACCCGCGCCGCCCCCAGGGTATTCCCTGGCCCGAGCCGGGAAACGCGCTGTATGCCGCACATTTGCCGGCGGATTATTGGCCGCTGGCAGGCGAACATAACGTGATCGGCGCGATTGCCGTGGAAGCCAGCCCGTGGCGCGACGACAACCGCTGGTTGCTGGAGACCCTGCGCAGCGACCTGCGCATGCTCGGTTTCGTCGGCAACCTTGACCCGCTGCACGGCGACTTTGCGGCAGACCTCGATGCCTTGGCCCATGAACCGCTGTTCCTCGGTTTGCGCTACGGCAACCTGTGGGACCGCGATTTGCCAGACGACCAGAAGCGCCCCGGCTTTATCGAAGGCCTGCGCCGCCTCGCCGAATACGGGCGTGGCCTGGACAGCGCCAACCCCAATCCGCGCTTGATCAAAGGGCTGCTGCATTTGAGCGATGCCTTGCCCGAGCTGCGCATCATCGTCGATCACCTGCCCAATGCCAGCGTGCCCGCCGGCGAAGAATCCGCGTATCACGCCGACCTGATGCGCCTGGCAGAGCGGCCGAATGTATTTGCCAAACTGGCGGAAATCCCCCAGGTCGGCCCGCAGGGTCTGATCCTTGACCCGGCGTTCTACAACGACCGCCTGGCCGTGCTGTGGGAAGCCTTTGGCGAAGACCGTTGCTTCTTCGGCAGCGACTGGCCCAACAGCGATCACCTGGCCAGTTTCGCCACCACCCTGGGCCTGGTGAAAGCCTGCATGGCGGGCAAACCCGAGGACGTACAGGGCAAGTTCTTCCTGCACAACGCGGTGCGCATCTACAGTCCTACGCCACCCCACGGAGGCAAGTAATGCAGACCCGAGCCTTTCGCATGAACCTCAACCCCGGTCAGCACGCCGAGTACCGTCGACGCCACGATGAGATCTGGCCCGAACTGGCCCAGGCCCTGCGTGATGCCGGCGTGGTGGACTACCGGATCTTCCTCGACGAGGCCAGCAACGCCTTGTTCGCCGTGATGACCCACGAAGAGCGGCACGGGCTCGACGCACTGCCGGGCACCGCGCTGATGCAACGGTGGTGGCAGTACATGCAAGACATCATGCCCAGCCAGCCGGACGCCTCGCCCGTCAGCGTGGATTTAATCCCGATGTTCAGCCTTACCCCAGGCTAAAACAGCGCGCTACCACAACAATAAAAAAGGATTCGACTACTTGGAAATCATTTTCTTCGGTGTGATTCTGCACTTCATCGGCGGCTTCGCCTCCGGCAGCTTCTACATCCCCTACAAGAAAGTCCGCGGCTGGGCCTGGGAAAGCTACTGGATCACCGGCGGCCTGGTGTCATGGCTGATCGTGCCGCTGATTGCCGCGCAACTGACCGTGCCCGGCTGGGCCGACATCCTGCGCCAGGCCGACAGCAGCACCTTGCTCTGGACCTACCTGTTCGGCGTGCTCTGGGGCATCGGCGGGCTGACCTTCGGCCTGACCATGCGCTACCTCGGGCTGTCCCTGGGCATGTCGCTGGTACTGGGCCTGACCTCGGCCCTTGGCGCCTTGATGCCGGCGCTGTATCGCGACCTGTTCACCGACGCCACCGAAGGCACCCTGACCTCAATGCTCGCCTCCCAGGGCGGGCATTGGGTGCTGTGGGGCGTGGCGGTATCGCTGGTGGGCATCGCCGTGTGCGGCAAGGCCGGGCTGATCAAGGAACGAGAAGTGCCGGAAGCGGTGAAATTCGCCAGCATCAGCGAGTTCTCGGTGGCCAAGGGCATGCTGGTTGCGGTGATCTCCGGGGTGCTGAGCGCGTGCTTCAGCTACGGTATTTCAGCCGGGCGCCCACTGGCTGCCGCGGCTGTCGAGCATGGCGCCAACAGCCTGTTCCAGAACAACGTGACCTTCATGGTGATCATGTGGGGTGGCCTGACCACCAACGGCCTCTGGTGCCTGTGGCTGAACTGGCGCAACCGCACGTTCCACAACTACACCGACCGCAGCACTCCGCTGCTTGGCAACTACCTGTTGGTGGCGTGTGCCGGCACCCTGTGGTTCCTGCAGTTTTTCTTCTACGGCATGGGCGAAAGCCGCCTGCAGAACGACGCCAGTTCGTGGGTGTTGCACATGTCTTTCATCATCATCGTATCCAACTGCTGGGGCCTGTATTTCCGCGAATGGCAGGGCACCAGCGCCACCAACAAAGGCGTATTGGCCGCGGGTATCGCGGTGATTCTCGGTGCCATTGCCATGGTCGGTTACGGCAACTATCTCGGCTGAGGCCGCTTTTTTTCAGGAGTTCACTTATGTTACTTGCAGACAAAACCGTGATTATTACTGGCGCCTCCCGTGGAATCGGCCGCGCCGCCGCCAGGGAATGTGCACGCCAGGGTGCCCGTGTGGTCATCGGCCACAGTGGTAGCGGCCAAGGCACTGAAGCGGCGTTTTCGTTGATCGAGGAAATCAAGGCGTTCGGCGGCCAAGCGGTGGAGGTGGGCGGCGATGCGGCTGATCCGGACACCGGCGACAAACTGGTGGCCGGCGCGCTCAAGGCATTCGGCAGTGTGGATGTGTTCGTCAACAACGCCGGGATCTGTCCGTTCCACTCGTTTCTCGACATGCCGCGTGAGGTGTACCTGAAGACGGTCAACACCAACCTCAACGGCGCCTACTTCGCCGTGCAAGCGGCGGCAAACCAGATGAAAAACCAGGGCAAGGGCGGCGCGATCATCGCCGTCAGTTCCATCAGTGCGCTGGTGGGTGGCGGGATGCAGACGCACTACACGCCGACCAAGGCCGGGCTGCACTCGTTGATGCAGTCCTGTGCGATTGCGTTGGGGCCGTATGGTATTCGCTGCAACTCGGTGCTGCCGGGAACGATTGCCACCGATATCAACAAGGAAGACTTGGCCGACGAGGAGAAGCTGACGTACATGACTTCGCGCACGCCGTTGGGGCGCCTGGGTGAACCCGACGACGTCGCGGGGCCCATCGTGTTCCTAGCCTCGGACATGGCGCGGTATGTGACCGGAGCTTCGCTGTTGGTAGACGGGGGATTGTTTGTCAACTTGCAGTAGCGTTGGGAAGCGGGCCGCCGCGACGGGGCGTCCCTGCCCCGTACTACCTGCGTTCGGCCAGCGTGGTTTAACGGGGCGCCTAAGATCAAGATCAAAAGCAGATCAAGAGCACAGCGGCCTGAAAGCCGACTTGAGTGTTGAAGAGCAAAATCAAAATCTAAAGCGGGCACGGTCAAAAAATGTGGGAGCGGGCTTGCTCGCGAATGCAGTCTTTCAGTTGATGCATTGGGTGACGGACACACCGCATTCGCGAGCAAGCCCGCTCCCACATTTGGACCGTGTGCGCCCTTGATCTTGCTCTGGCTTCTACCACTCAAGCCGGCCTGTAGGCCGCTGTGCTCTTGCTTTTGATTTGGATCTGGCTCTGACTGCCCCAATAAGCCCGAGCCACAGCGAGGCGCCGACAGGCGGGGCAGAGCCCTGTGCTTACTTTGGGCTGGGCCGGCATTCCGGCTTTTCCAAAGCGAGTCGCTGTAAGAGCGAAACCATAAGCAGCCGTTACTCAACTAACGGATATGTACACCAAAAACCCCCTACCCCTCACAATCGAAAACCTCCCCACGCCTAACCACACTACCCGCCGCAAGCACCCCTCCCGGTGCCAACACACCATTGGCTCCAACCCGCGACTGATCCCCAAGCAGCGCGCCAAACTTGTCACAGCCGGTGCGCTGCAACTGCCCGTCAATGCGCACCTGCACTTCCTTGTCGTCACGCTCGTTCCGGTAGTTGGCGACGATACTGCCGGCTTCCAGGTTAACCCCGCGGCCCAATACCGAATCACCGACAAAGTTGAAATGCGCCAACTTGCTGCCGCTGAAGACAAAGGATGTCTTGAGCTCTGCACCCGGTCCGAAGATGCAATATTCATCCACCCAGCAACCGCCGCGAAGGTAGGCACCGGCAGCGATAAAACAGTGGGCGCCGATGATCAGCGGCGATTTCAAAACAGCGCCCGCCTCCACGACCGCAGTACGGTGCACGGCAATCTCGTCATGAATCTCATAGTCATCATCAGAAAGCCCCGCCAGCAATTTGCGAACGATTTCCGGCGCCTGGGTCACCAACTCCCACGGCGCAAGATCCACCCAGGGTGCCAGCGGCGAACGGGAAAAATCAGCGATGTAATCGGTCAGTCGAATCAACGTCGAGCCCTCTACAGATCAGAGAAGCCCGAAACGCTAACACCCCCGTCACTGCCCGTCGAGCAGCACCGGTTTGCCCAACTCGCCGATCTTCTCCAGCCGCGCCCGCACGATGTTGCGGCTGATATTCAGCAGGCGCCCGGTCTGCAACTGGTTGCCATGGCAATAGCGATAGGCCGCGCGAAAGATCGTCTCTTCGATGTGCTCGTAGAGGTCCGGAATGTTCTGTTCGAACAACGCAGTGAGCGCCGCCTCCAGGCTCACCGGCCCAGTGATCGCAGGCGGGGCTTGGTTCGCCTCGTCCTGGCGAATGCCGGAAGAACGCATGTCCACCAGGTGCAAATCCGGCGGCTGCACCAGTTGATTGCGGCACACCAGCAACGCATGGTGAATGGCGTTTTCCAGCTCGCGAATATTCCCCGGCCAGCTGTGTTCCAGCAGCTTGCGCTCGGCATCGATGCTCAGTGACGCGCGGTTGTAGCCGAGGCGCTGGCAGTGCTCTTCAAGAAAAAATTCCGCCAGCGGCAGGATGTCGCCGGGCCGTTCCCGCAGGGGCGGCAGGCGGATGGTGGCGACGTGCAGGCGGTAGAACAAATCCTCACGAAAATGCCCCGCCACCACCGCGTCGGCGAGGTTGACGTTGGTGGCCGCCACCAGCCGCACATTGATCGGAATCGGTGTGCGCGAGCCCAGGCGCACCACTTCTCGCTCCTGCAACACCCGCAATAATTTGACCTGCATGTTCAACGGCAAATCGCCGATCTCATCCAGAAACAGCGTGCCGCCGTTGGCCGCTTCGAACCAGCCGGCCTTGTGGGTGGTGGCGCCGGTGAATGCGCCTTTCTCGTGGCCGAACAACTCACTTTCCACCAGGGTTTCGGCGAAGGCGCCGCAGTTCACCGCCACAAACGGTTCACGCCCGCGACGGCTCAGGTGATGGATATGCCGCGCGACCAATTCCTTGCCGGTGCCGGTCTCGCCGATGATCAAGGTGTTGGCCTCACTGGGGGCCAGGCGCTCGATACGCGCCAGCAATTCCTGTGAGCGCGGGTCCTTGAAGACCAGCACGGTGGCGCGCACCGACTTGGTCAATTCACGGGCATTGGGATGGGTGATCAGCGACATGGTGCATTCCTGGCAGTAAAAGCGCGTGTCAATAGTGCATGAAGTTTTCTATACCATTTAATTATTAATTAATATTTATATATTCCCAAAAAGAATATGCCAACACGTCGCACCTCGCCTGCTGCTGGAGCAGCAATCAGCCAGCACCTGCGTGTGTGCAGATCAACACCAAGCCGTTGCCAGGCAGTCCTTCGAAAACCCGCAAAGCCACGTTCTACAAGGCGTGCAGCGCGTTTTTCGGCTGATGGCATGCAATCTGCTCTCTCCCTCTCAACGCCACCTGCCCTGTAGGAGCTGGCTTGCCAGCGAAGAGGCCCTAAAGCCTTGCACCGACTAAACGGACGCTTTCGCCGACAAGCCGGCTCCTACAGGGGGTCGCGATCACTTAGCAGGGAGATCCCAATGAAAAGATTCTGGCGCAACAGCATCGCCACCATGTTCGCTGTGCTGGTCAGCACCGGCGTGCTGGCCGAACAGGCGCCACCGGCGTCGGTGAAGATCGCGATCGTCGCCTACACCCAGGGCGGCAAACCGGTGTTCGGCGGCATCGCCGGGCGCGTCATCGAAGACGGCTGGCTCGAAGCGCAACTGCGTGAGCGCGGGGTCAAGCTGGAGTGGATCGCCCTGCCCCATGCCGGCGCCGGGCCGCAGATCAACGAAGGCTTCAGCAACAACAGCCTGGACTTCGCCGTACGCGGTGACCTGCCCTCGGTAATTGCCGGCGCCGGTGGCGTACCAGGCAAGCTGATCGTGCCCGGTGGCAGCGGCAACAATATTTACCTGGTGGTACCGGAAGGCTCCGCCGCGAACACCATCGAAGACCTCAAGGGCAAGCGCCTGGCGCTGCATCGCGGTCGGCCATGGGAGTTCGCCTTCAGCAACTTCCTGGCCAGCAAGGGCCTGAAGCTCGACGATTTCAAGATTGCCAATCTCAACCCGCAAGTCGGCGCCGCGGCTGTGTCTGCCGGCAAGGTCGACGCAGCAGTGTTGCTCAGCGAGGCCTATGCCCTGGAAGACAAAGGCGTGGGCAAGATCATCTGGTCGACCAAGCAAGGCAGCAACGACTGGCGGCTGGTCTCCGACCTGTGGGGCACCGAGACCTTCGTACAGCAGCACCCGGATATCACCCAATTGCTCGCCACCGCCTGGGTGAAAGCTGCGTGGTGGATTTCCCAGCCACAGAACCAGGACGCCTATTACCAACTGTCATCCCGCGCCGGCACCGCCGAGAGCGTGCTGCGTCGCGACGACCAGAACGACCCGGTGGCCTGGAAGGATCGCTGGGCGCCAAAAAGCGACCAGCAACTCAAGGCTCATTACCAGGCCCTCACCACCTACGCCCTGGCCAATCACCTGATTCGCGACACCTACGACATCGGCCCGTCACTGGCCACCGGCTTTACCAACCAGGCCCTGATCGACCTGAAACTCACCGACTACTGGCCGGCCCTGCGTGGCCAGGTCAGCACCAATCCGTAATAGGGAAATTGAGCATGAAACTGCCGCACTCCTTTGCCTTCGGCCTCAGCGTCCTGGCCCTGTCCATGAGCGTGTTTGCTGCCGACACCTACGCCCCCAAACCTGACCCGCTGCAAGGTGATGGCCGCGTCTCGGCTTTCTACACCTGGGAAAAAGCCATCCCGGCCGTTCCCGGCAAACTGCTGCGCAGCGAGCCGCTGGACAACACCCTGAGCCTGGCCAATGCCGCCAGCGCCCAACGCATCCTGTACACCTCCACCGACGGCATCGATAACAAGACACCGATCGTGGTGTCCGGCGCGTTGTTCCTGCCCAAAGGCACGCCGCCTGCCGGTGGTTGGCCAGTGGCGAGCTGGGGCCATGGCACCGTGGGCGTGGCGGATGTGTGTGCGCCGTCGTGGCAAGGTCGCTCCTACCGTGACGTGGCCTACCTCAATCGCTGGCTGGCCGAAGGCTTTGCCGTCGTCGCCACCGACTACCAGGGCCTCGGCGTACCCGGTGGGCATCCGCTGCTGAACAGCCGCATGGCCGCCTACGGGATTCTCGACGCCGCCAAGGCCGTGGTGGCCGGGGTACCCGGGCTGGCCGACAAAGTGCTGATCGTCGGCCAGTCCCAAGGCGGTGCCGGCGCCTTCGCCGCAGCCGCCTATGCCGCCACCTACGCTCCGGACCTGGGAGTGAAAGGCAGCATCGGCACCGGCGTGATCTACACCCTCGACTACGCGAAGAACCCCAGCGAGGAAGTGCGCAACAAGGTCGATCCCACCCTGGCCTACGGCTTCTACACGTTGCTCGCCGCCCAGCAATACGACCCGAGCATCAACCCCGCCGACTTCTATACCGACAAGGCCCTGCCGATTTTCGAGCAGGCCCGTACCAGTTGCCTGTTCGCCCTCGAAGGCGATGTCGAAGGCCTCGGCCTGAGCATCGCCAACACCAAGAAAGACTACAAGGGCAAGCAACTCGCGCCGTGGCTGGCGCAGGTGTCTTACCCGACGCTGAAAACCTCGAAGCCGATTTTCATCGGCACCGGCGCCGAAGACACCACGCCGGCCGCCGCGACCCAGGTCAAGCTGATGCAGGACGCCTGCAAGGCTGGCTCCATCGTCGAAGGCCACCTGTACAAAGGCCTGGGCCACAGTGCCACGGTCAATGCATCGCTCAAGGACTCGATCCCGTTTGCCCACAAAGTCATCAACGACCAGCCGATCACCCCGATCTGCGCCCCCACCGAGCAATAAGCAGGAGGCTTGCATGAGCATCGAATTCTTTACCCGCCTGCCCTTGCACGGCGAAACCCAGTTCCTGCCCGGCGACCCGCGCAACCGGGGCGACTGGCATCGCGGCGGGCCCAGCACCGGCGCGGTGTCGGGCTTCAGTGTCGGTGATCATTTCACCTACATCGACTACCTCGGGCAAATCGCCAGGGCTGCGGAGATCAACGGCTTTGGCGGCGCACTGATGGTCAACGCGCCCACCGGCGAAGAACCGTGGACCGTCTGCGCGCTGCTGGCCCGGGAAACCCGTACCCTGCAATTCGTCACCGCCTTCCAGCCTTACCACTACACCCCGTGGGTGGCGGTGCAGCAGGCGGCGACCTACCAGCGGGCCACCGGCAACCGCCTGGTGTGGAACATCATCAACGGCGGCTCGGACGTGATCCAGCGCCAGGTCGGCGACTTCAGCGACCACGATGAACGCTACGAACGCGCCACCGAATTCATGGACGTGGTCAAGGGCTATTGGCACAACGAGTCCTTCCACTACGACGGCAAGTTCTACAAGGCCGACGGTGGTGGCCTGCGCGGGCCATTGAAGAAGGCCAAGCTGCCGCTGATCTGTACCGCCGGCTCATCCATCGCCGCCCGGGAGTTTGCCGCCAAGCACGCCGACTTCTACCTGATGCGCGCCGAACACCCGGACGAAATCGCCGCCCTGATCGCCGACCTGCGCGAACGCGCGCTGAAGTGGGGCCGCACTGACATTCGCTTCGGCCTGTCGATTGACGTGATCACCCGGGAAACCGAAGAACTGGCCCGCACCGAAGCCAAACGCTTCTTCGACGAAGGCATCGCCCGCGGCGCGGTCAAGGCCGTGGCGGCCCACGCCGGGTTGCGTACGGCGCGCAAGCTCAGCTACGAGCACGGCTTCAGCGAAAAAACCGAGACCCAGGGCTTCGATGACTTCTTCATCCACCCCAATGTATGGACCGGTTTTGGCTACATCGGTATTCCACCGGGCTGTGCGCTGGTGGGCAGCTACGAGAACGTGGTGGCGCGGATTCGCGAGTACAACAGCATCGGCATCGACCTGTTCTTCCTCGCCGGCTATCCGCACCTGGAAGAAGCCTACCGCCTCGGCGAGCACATCCTGCCGCACTTTCGCAGTGAACGCGCCGAGTTGAGTCGTCCCCAGGAGCCGGTGTTGGAACTGCGCTCCGCCAACGGCCCGGCCGGAGTCTGATGCCATGAGCCTACTGCTTAGCCGTCGGGACTTTCTCGGCTACAGCGTGACCGTCGGCGGCGGCTTGCTGCTGGCCGGTTGCGGCCCCGCTGACACGCCCAAAAACGTCACCGGCAACGATCAACCCCGCTACGGCGGGCGCCTGCGCCTGGGGATTCTCGACGGCAACCAGACCGGCAACCTCGATGCCCACAAACCCATTGGCAGCGGCATCGTTCGCGGCTTTGCGTTGTACAGCAAGCTCTGGGAATGGGACGAGCAGATGCAGCCGCGCCTGGCTCTGGCCGAGTTCGCGGAGCCGAATGCCGACGCCAGCAGCTGGACCCTGCGCCTGCGCCCCGGCCTGGAATTCCACAACGGCAAGACCATCGACGCCGACGACCTGATCTTCTCGATCCGCCGCCTCACCGACCCGCAGCTGGCCTCGCCCTACGCGGCGCTGCTGCACTGGGTGGACCGCGACAACCTGGTCAAGCTCGACAACCGCACCGTGCGCCTGAGCTTCCGGGAGGGGCGTAGCTACATGCCGCTGGCAGAAACCTGGGTCAATTTCGGCGGCATCGTGCCGGTGGACTACCACCCGGTCACCAACCCGGTGGGCGCCGGCCCCTACAAGCTCAAAAGCTTCACCCCCGGCCAACGCTCACTGTTTACCCGCTTCGAGAACTACTACAAGGACGGCAAGCCCTACGCCGATGAGCTGGAGATCATCGACTTCAAGGATCAGGTCTCGCGCCTGGCCGCCCTGCGTTCCGGGCAAATCGACATGGCCAACGTGATGCCCACCGAGCAGTTGCCGATCCTGCAAAAGGACCCGCGCCTGAAGGTGATCACCTCGGTGACCGGTAACTGGCTGTCGTTCGACATGAACCTCGACAAGCCGCCGTTCAACGACCCACGGGTGCGCGAAGCGTTTCGCCTGATGGCCGACCGCGAAGAACTGGTGCGCCGCGCGTTGAATGGCCAGGGCCGGGTGGCCAATGACCTGTATGCGCCCAGCGACCCGACCTTCAACCACGACCTCGGGCCACGCCCCTACGACCCGCAACGGGCGGCGCAACTGCTCAAGGACGCCGGCCAGGAAAACCTCGAGGTGGAATTGATCACCACTCCGGGGCCTGGCTTGAGTTCGGCGCTGGTGCTGGCCGAGCAGGCCAAGCGCATTGGCGTGACCCTGAAGGTCAAGCAGGTGGACCTGGCGACTTTCCAGGGCCCGTTGAAAAACGACTGGACCCTGAGCACCGGCGGCAGCATCGGCGCGCCGTTCCTGGCCAGTGCGATCCATACCGACGCGCCGTTTGCGGTGTCCAACAAGACCCACTTCAACGACCCGCAATTCAGCGAGCTGTTCCTGGCCGCCATGGCCCAGCCCGACCTGGAAAAACGCAAGGCCCTGGTGCATCAGGTCCAGCAGATCCAGTACGAGCGCGGCGGGATGCTGATCTGGGGCTACGCCGACTTGCTCGACAGCGTTTCCACCCGCGTCGGAGGGGCGCAGTCGGAAGAGTCGCTGTTCAGCACCTGGCGCTTTGAAAAGCTCTGGCTCAAAGACACGGCCTGACCCACTTACACCGCATCGCCCTGTAGGAGCCGGCTTGCCGGCGATGGCGTCCGGTCGACCGGCGCAGGGCCCAAGGGCCTCATCGCCGGCAAGCCGGCTCCTACAAGGGACCGTGCGCTCTTCATTGTTTTTTATGGGGCACCTCTGCCATGCACGCTATCGCCTTGCGTTTACCTCTGCTGCTGGCCGCAAGCCTGCCAATCCAGGCGTTTGCCGCCGATACCCAACTGCAAACCGTGACCGTGCAGGCCAGTGCCAGCCAGTCCGATGATGATGCCCTGCCCACCCGCCCGCCGACGTCGGTGTACGGCGGCACGGAGACCAAGGTCCTCGACACGCCGCGTTCGGTGGTGCAGATCAACGCCGAGCAGTTGGCCAACGACTCGATCCGCAGCGCCGATGACCTGGTCAAATACGCCCCCGGCATCACCCGGGGCGGCGGCCAGAACGCCGGCATCGCCCCGCAGTTTCGCGCCCAGGGCTCCGAGGTATTCCAGGACGGCCAGCGCGGTTACGGCGTGCGCCACCCGGCGAACTTCAACGCCTACGAAGGCGCCGACATCGTCGCCGGGCCGTCGTCGGTCACCTACGGTTCGGTGTCCGGCAGCGGCGGCTATGTGAACTACCTGAGCAAGAAACCCGACTTCAATGAGTTCAAGACCAAGCTCAGCGGTGAACTGGGCTCGTGGATACCGGACGGCACGTCCCGCAGTTCCAACAAATTCAGCATCGACAATACCGGGCCACTGAACGACAACCTGGCCTATCGCCTGAGCATCACCAAGCAGCGCCAGCAGGACTTCTACGACAACGTCGACAACAATTTCGACGCGTTCTACGGCGCCCTCGCCTGGCGCAACGACAACGTGCGGGTGGACTGGAACGCCAGCTACGACAACTACTACGACTACAACATCACCCACGGCTGGAACCGCGCCACCCAGGACCTGGTGGACAACGGCAAGTACTACGCCGGGCGCGCCACGCCGATTATCCAGAACGGCAACACCCTGTGGTCGCCGGTGCTGGCCTCTGGCGCCGCCGATGCGCCAACCCTCGGCTGGGTCAAGCGCCAGCGCAATGCCCAGGGCCAATACAGCGTGGTGGACGGCAGCTTCCAGACCGCCTCGCCCAACACCCAGAGCAACCCCGGCAGCCTGCGGGGCTGGGTGTATGACCCGACGCTGGCGGGCAACGGCGAACGCTCGCTGTCCTCGCAAACCGGGCAACGCAAGGAAGACGAAAGCAGCTCCCGGCGCTTTACCACGCAACTGCGCGTCGAGGCCGACTTGTCGCCCACCATCACGCTGGCCAACAGCACGTTCTACGAACGCTCCAAGGACATCACCGATGCCGTGGGTTCGTTCCAGGTGCAGTCCAAAGACAACATCTTCGACAACCGCTTCGAATTCCGCTCGCGCAATGAAACCCGCCTGGGCGGCTGGACCCTGCGGGATGACAGCAACACCGGCCTGATCTATCGCCGCGAATTCAACCAATCGATTGCGGCCAATAACAGCTTCGGCTCCACCATCAACGCCTATGACCTGACCCAGAACCCCTCGGGCAAGAACCCCGGCGACCTGCTGGGCCTTACCGGTGCCAACCCCGCCGGCGGCAATGGCGCATGGATCGGCCAGCCCGGCGTGCCGCAGTATTCCAACTACTACGGCTGGCTGAACCTGCCACCGATGTACCCGGCCGGGCACGGGCTCTACGCCGAGTCTGTAGCGCCCTACACCGCCGAAAGCACCTGGACCACCAAGACCCTGTTCAGCCAGCACAACCTCAAGTACGGCGACTACTTCGGCCTGAACATCGGTGCCAGCCGCAGCTGGATCGAGGCCGAGATCGACAACCCGTTCGTGCTCGCCGGCGGCAACCCGCGCAAGGACAGCGACAACTACCGGCTGTTCGCGTTCCAGGTCAGCCCCTACGTCAAGCCCACGGAAAACACCACGCTGTATTACACCTTCGATCGCTCGCTGGCGGTCAACACCGGGTTCTTCTCCAACGGCCTGGGCTGGGGCAGCGGCAGTGGCGCCAACCAGCTCAACCCGTTGGCGTTCCAAAGCCTGAGCGTGTTGCACGAAGTGGGCGTGAAGGTCGAAGCGGTGCCCAACCAATTGTTCATGACCCTGGCCGCGTTCAAGCAGGCTCGGGACCAGGCGCCAGACAGCAACAACAGCATCGCGCGGCTGGTGATCAAGGGCGTGGAAGCCACCGTGCGCTATCAGCCGGATGACCACCTGCGCAGCGGCCTGAACCTGTCCAAGCTCAATGCCTACAACGAATTCACCTCCCAGGCGGGATTTGCATCGGCCGGGTTCGTGCCCGACAACGGCACGGTGTTCGGCGATAACAACAGCCTCAACCAGCGACCTTCCGGGCGTTTCGACGCGGTGCAGATTCCCGAATACACCGCCAGTGGCTACGTCGACTACCGCTTCGACTCGGGCTTTGGCGCCGAGCTGTCCGGCTGGTGGACCAGCAACTGGTACCTGAACCTGAGCAAGACCGTAAAGATCCCCAACGAATACAACCTCGACCTTGCCGTGTACTACCGCCAGCCGCAGTGGAGCACCACCTTGCGCGTGCTGAACCTGACCAACGAACTGAACTTCGTCAGCGGCCTGGCCGGCTCCACCAACACCTTCCTGCAACCGATGCCGGGCCGCACCTTGCTGGCCCAGGTCGACTACCAGTTCTAACCCTCAAAGGAGCCCCAGCATGTCCATTGAATTTGTCGGCATGATCTTCCCCCGCCAATGGTCCGAGACCCGTGGCGTGCGCAGCCCGGATTTCGACCTCGACTTTATCCGCCACCACGCCCGCGCCCATGAACACGCAGGCTTTGACCGGGTACTGATCGCCAGCGGGCCCGGCAGCGCCGACAGCCTGCAAATCGCCGCCTACGCGGCGGCGCACACCGAGCGCCTGGGCTTCATGATCGCCCACCGCCCGGGGCTCACTGCGCCGACGGTCGCAGCCCGCGCGTTTGCCACGCTGGACCACACCACCGGCGGCGGGCGCATTCGCCTGCATGCCATCACCGGCATCACCGCCGAACCCCAGGAAGGCGACTTCCTGCTGGACAAGACCGAGCGCTACCAACGCACCGACGAATACCTGGAGATCGTGCGGCGCACCTGGACCGCAGAGGAGCCTTTCGACTTCGAGGGGAAGTACTTCAACATCAAGGGCGCGTTTTCCCCGGTCAAGCCGCTGCAACAGCCACACATTCCGATTTCGTTTGGCGGGTCGTCGGACATTGCCTACCAGATTGCGGTCAAGCATGCGGACCTGTATGCGCTGTGGGGCGAACCGTTGAGCGGTGTGGCGGAGCAGATTGCCAAGCTCAAGGCGGCGGCCAGTGCGGCGGGTGTACAGGCGCCAAGGGTGAGTTTGTCGGTGCGCCTGATTTTGGGCGCGACCGAGGAACTGGCCTGGCAACGGGCCGAGCAGATTCTGGAGCAGATCAAGGCCAACCCGCAGTTCGCGGCGGGCAGCCCGTGGCAGAAGCGGATCAAGGGAACGGGATCGGAACGGTTGCTGGCAGCGGCGGCTTTAGGCGATCGGCATGACCGCGCGTTGTGGATGCCGACGGCGACGGCTGTTGGGGCGTATGGCGACACCACGGCATTGGTGGGCACACCGGAGACCGTGGCCCAGGCGCTGCTGGATTATGTGGATCTGGGGGTCACGACGTTTTTGAACCGGGGGTACGACCCGCTGTATGACACCGTGGATTATGGGCGGTGGATCATCCCGGCGGTGCGCGAAGAGGCTCGGCGCCGCAAGGCCGCGTAAAGGCGGCCTCCGCTATCGCCGGCAAGCCGGCTCCTACAGGTGTGCGCCTTTTACCGTAGGCGCCGGCTTGCCGGCGATCACTGCGCAGCAGTGCCAATCAGCCCAGCGATGGCGAATGCTCAAGCAACGTCTGCGTATACGCCGCCTGCGGCTGATCCAGCACGCTATCCACCGCGCCCTGCTCCACCACCCGCCCGACCTTCAGCACCAACACCCGGTCGGCAATCGCCCGCACCACGCCCAGGTCATGGGTGACGAACAGCAACGTCAACCCGTCCCGCTGCAACTGGCGCAGCAAATCCAGAATCGACGCCTGCACCGAGACGTCCAGCGCCGAGGTGATTTCATCGCAGATCAGCAGCTTCGGTTCGCACAGCAATGCCCGGGCAATTGCCACGCGCTGGCGCTCACCGCCGGACAGGCTATGGGGATACAACTCGCCCACCGAAGCCGGCAGCGACACCCGCTTGAGCACCGCCTCCACCCGCTCACGCGCGGCACTGCCTTTAACCGCAAAGAAGTGCTCCAGCGGTGCGCTCAAGGTCTGGTACACCGTCTGCCGGGGATTCAATGCCCGGTACGGGTTCTGGAAGATGTACTGAATCTGGTGCCGCAAGCCCGCCTCGCGCTGCCGTGCCTGTAACGGCAGCGGTTGCCCCGCGTAACGCAGCTCGCCTTCGGCATTCTCCCCCAACCCGGCAACGGCCCGCGCCAGGCTGGTCTTGCCGGAACCGGACTCGCCCACCAGCGCCAGGCACTCCCCCGGCAGCAATTGCAGGGACACGTCAAACAGCACCTGGCGGTCATACGCCACGTTCAACCCGCTGATCTCCAGCAAGGCCTTGTCGGTGCGCGCGTCCATCGCTGCAATCGGCGCCAGGGCGATGCGCTGCAACGGCTGACCATGGGGTGCAAGACACGCCACTTCATGCCCTGGCGACAGCGGCTGCAATAGCGGTTCCTGCTGCGAACACCCTGCCCGAAAACGCTCGCACCGCGGCCCGAAGCCACAGCCTTGAGGCCGCTGCCCAGGCGCGGGGGCATGCCCGCCAATCGCCCGTAATTCTCGGCGCCCGGCCACATCGGGAATCGCCGCCAACAAGCCCCGGGTGTAGGGATGGGATGGCCGACTGAACAAGGCGTCCCGAGTAGCCGTTTCAACAATCCGCCCGGCGTACATCACCATCACCCGGTCCACCAGGTCCTTGATCACCGCCAGGTCATGGGACACATACACCGCCGCCACGCCCTGGCTTTTGCACAAGCGGCGCAAGGTGGCGAGGATATGCGCCTGGGTGGTGACGTCCAGGGCGGTGGTCGGTTCGTCCAGCACGATCAGCCGCGGTTGCAGCACAAACGCCAGGGCCAGCATCACTCGCTGTTGCTGGCCGCCGGACAGTTGATGAGGGAAACGGCGCAAGAACTGCGGGTCATCCGGCAAGCCGACATCACGCAAGGTTTCAATGATGCGCTGTCGCTGCGCCGCCTTGTCCAGGCGCAGTTGATGCACCGCCAGGGTTTCATCCAACAGGCTGCCAATGCGCAACGCCGGGTTGAGCGCCGTGGCCGGGTCCTGGGCGACATAACCGATCAGGCTGCCACGGGCACGGCGCAACGCTTCACCTTCCAGGCCCAATAACGCCTGGCCCGCGACATGCACCTGGCCACCGACAATCTGTGCGCCGCGTCGGGCATGGGCCAGCAGCGCGGTAGCCAAGGTGGTCTTGCCGGACCCCGACTCACCCACCAGCCCGAGGATTTCCCCGGCTTCCAGGCTGAAGGACACGCCGGACAACACGTCCACCTGCCCCGCCAATTCAACCCGCAAGCCACTGACCTGCAGCACCGTCGTCGTCATCTGCGCGATTGCATTCATGGCTGTTTTTCTCCCAGGCGTGCGCTGCTGCGGCCGATGCCTTCAGCGAGGATATTGGTGCCATAGGCAAACACGCCGATCAGCACGGCGGGGGCCAACACCGCCCAGGGCTGCACCAGCAACCCGGCCTGGTTTTCATTGATCATCAAGCCCCAGTCCGCCGTCGGCGGCGCCACGCCATAACCGAGGAAGCTCAGGCCCGAGAGCATGCCCACCCCCCAGGTCAGCATGTTGCCAAAGTGCACCAGCAACGGCGTAAGGATGTTCGGCAGGATCTCCTTGAACAGGATCCGCCGCCGCGAGTAGCCCATCATCTGCGCGGCCTCGACAAACTCCTGCCCCGCCACTGCCACCGCGCTGGCCCGCGCCAGGCGGATCACCCCCGGGATAAACGCAATCGACACCGTGAGCACGATCAACCACGGCGCGCGGCCGAGCATCGAGACAATCAACAACACCAGGATCAGGTCGGGAAACGCCAGGGACACGTCCGCCAGCCAGGTGATCAACTGGTCCAGGCGCCGCCGCGACAGCCCCGCGAGCAAGCCGAGGGTGCTGCCGACGGCCAGGGCAATGCTCGCCGCCGCCACGGACATCCACAGCACCGAGAGGCCGCCGCTGAGCAGCCGCGACAACACGTCATGCCCCAGGAAGTCATACCCGAGCAGCGCCCACCCCGTGGGCGCGCCGTACACCGGCCCGACCATGTCCGTCGAGCCATGGGGCGCCAGCAACGGACCGAACAGCGCCACGGCAATGACCAGCAAGGTGATCAGCGCGCCCTTGCGGGTTTGCGGTTCGGCCAGCCAGCGGGAAATTCGCGTCTTGCTCATGCATCACCTCGGGAGCGCCGCCACCACGGGGTGATGCCCCGGCGGTTGCGCGAAATCAGGGTCACGCGACGGGCCGTGCGCAGCTTGGGCGTGAGCAGCACCGTCAACAGGTCGGCCAACAGGTTGATCAGCACCACCGCCAGGGTGATCACCAGCACGATGGCCTGGATCATCGGCAAGTCGCGCATCTGGATCGCCGCGTTGAGGGCGGTGCCGATGCCGGGGTAACTGAAGATCACTTCGGCCAGCACTGCGCCGCCGATCAGCGTGCGCAAGGTCAGCGCCACGCCCTGGATCGCCGGGACCAGCGCGTTGGGCAAGGTATGCCGCCACACGATCCGCCAATGGGGAATGCCCCGCAGCCGTGCGGCGATCACGTAGTCGGACTCCAGCGCGTCGATCATCGCGGCGCGCACCATGCGCGTGAGGTACGGCAGCGCCGACAGGCTCAGGGCCAGAACCGGCAGCGCCAGGAACGGCAACTGGCGCCATAGCGACTGATCCGGGTCGAGGATCGACACCGCCGGCAACCAGTCCATATGCGGCATGGAAAACAGCAGCACCAGGCCGATGGCCAACAGAAAGCCCGGCGTGGCCTTGAGGAAAATCAGCAACGACAGGCTCCAGCGGTCGAGGTGGCTGTCGCGGCGCAGCGCCAGGTACACACCGAGGCCCAGCGCCGCCGGCACCACCACGGCGATCACCCCGGCGAGCAACGCCAGGGTGTAGCCGAAACGCCCCCACAGGATGCTGCCGACCGGCGCGTTGGAATCCAGTGACACCCCGAGGTCGCCACTCAGGGCCGAGCCGAGCCAGCGCAGATATTGCCGCAGGATCGGTTGGTCCAGCCCCAGTTGATGTTGCAGGGTGAGGATGCTTTCCAGTGGCGCGTCGGGGCCGAGGATCACCCGGGCCGGGTCCGATGGCAGCGCCTGGGTGGCGATAAACACTACCAGGCTGATCACCCACGCGGTGAGCAGGCCGTAGCCCAGGCGGCCGATAAACCACGATAACCAGGCCGGCGTTCGCAGGGGTTTAGACATGGTTCAACCACAGCTCGTCAAAGCGCCAGGAGGCGAAGGTGGTCTGTTCCGGCGCAAGGCCGCCGACCCGTACCGAGGCGGCGTCCAGCACATCGTTGAAACCCCAGATCAGCAGGCCACCGCGTTCGTGTTGAATCTGCTGGGCCTCGTGCACCAGGCCTTTGCGCAATTGCACATCCGGCTGGGCCAGGGCCTGGCGATACAGCGCATCGAAACGCTGGTCATGGAAGTTGCTGCGGTTGTAGATCGCCAAGGGCGCGTCGTTGTGCAACGCCGATGCGAGGAAGCCACGGGCCGGGGTCGAACCCGGTGAGAGTTGCCACTGCTCGCGCTGCGGGCCGTTGAATACCGCGCCGTCGACCTGGGTAACGCGAACCTCCACGCCAGCCTTCTTCGCCTGTTGCGCAAACACCAAAGCGGCATTCACGCCGGCGCCGGACGGGGTCGTCAGCTCCAACCGCAGATCGGTCTGCCCGGCCTGGCGCAGCAGCGAGCGCGCTTGCTCAAGGTCATGGGGGCGCTGCGCAATGTCGTGGTTGTAGGTGGGGTCGTGGGGCGAGTACAGGTCATTGGCGATGCGCCCGAAACCGTTGAGGCCCCGGTCCACCAACTCTTGCCGATCAACCAGCAAGCGAAACGCCTGGCGCACCCGTACGTCGTCAAACGGCGGCTTGGCCAGGTTCAGGTTGAAGCCGGTAAACGAGGTGCTGGGCGACACGCACAGCGACAGGCGCGAGTCGGCCTTGAGCAGCGCGCTGTGCTCGGCCTGCACGCCGCTGGCGACATCGATCTGCCCGGCACGCAATGCGGCCACCCGCGAGACCTGGTCCTTGAATTCGATGATTTCCAGTTCGTCGGCATAAGGCTGGCCGGGTTTGTAGTAATTCTCGAACCGGCTGTAGAGCGAGCGCTGGCCGGGCACGAAGCGCTTGAGTTTGTAGGGGCCGGCACCCACCGGATTGGTGAAGGGGTCGTAGTCGGTGGGCACGATGCCGCCGAAGCTGATCAGGGTTTCATCCAGCGGGAAAAAGCTCTGGCCCTCCTTGAAACGGATTTCGATGGTGCGTTCATCCAGCTTGCGCAGCGCATTGCGGTCGATGGCGCCCACCAGTCCGGCAAACGGCGAGGCAAGTTTCGGATCGGTGAGGCGCAGCAGCGAGAACAGCATGTCGTCGGCGCCGATGGTCTTGCCGTGGTGGAACTCCAGGCCCGGCTTGATGCGGATGGTCCAGGCGCTGGCATCGGCGTTCGGCTCGGCGAACTCGGCCAGGGCCAGGCGGGTACTGACGTCGGTGTTCCATTCCCAGAACTTGCTGTACAGCGCCCAGCCGCGAATGATCCCGCCGCCCACCGGTTTGTGGGCATCGAGGTTGCCGGACTGGTCGCCGTCGATAATGCCGATGCGCAGGCGTCCGCCGGTGGTCGGTGTGGTCGACAACACCGCAGTCGGCGCCGCCCCGCTGTCACAACCACCCAGCAGCAAGCCGCCGCCGATGGCCAGGCTGTTGCCGAGAAACACTCGGCGGGAAAATCCTTCGCTCATCAGCTACGCCTCTTGCTGCTGCACGGCGTTCAGACGCGGCACATCAAAACCATGGTCCAGGTCGAGCAACGGGAACAGCAGGTCTGCCACCCGGTGCGCCTCATCGATCAGCGGGAAACCCGACAGGATGAACGCCGAGGTGCCCTGGGCTTCGTACTCACGGATACGCTCGGCCACTTGTTCGGCGCTGCCCACCAGGTAAGTGCCGGCGGCCGGGCCGAGGATGTTGAAGCCGAACAGGCTCGGGCCGAGCCACACGTTGGGGTAGATCTCCAGCTCGCGAGCCGTGGGCAGGCGGCCGGCGCGAATGGTCTCAACGTTGCGCTGGGTTTGCGGGTCGTCGCTGTGGTAATCCTCGAAGCTCACCCCGGGTGGCAACTGTCGCTCAATGGCATTGCGCGCAGTTTGCAGCGAGGTGCGTTGCAGCAGTTTCTCGGCGTGGGCCCAGGCTTCTTCTTCGGTCTCGCGCACGATGATTTGCAGGCGGGTACCGAAGGTCAGCTCACGGCCGATCTTCGCGGCTTCGGCGGCGACCTTGCGGAACTTGTCCCCCAGCTTTGGCGGCGTATTGGCGAAGCTCAGGTACACGTCGAGCAATTGCACCGAGTGTTCCACCCCTGGCCCCGAGGTGCCGGCGCCCCACAGCGGGATGCCCGGTTTCTGGTACGGCGGATGCCAGCCGCCCAGCGGATGCTTGGCCGCTCCGGGCGCACGCGGTGCGAGCTTGATGTATTGGCCGTCATAACCCCGAGTATCGCCGGCATAGAAGCCCTGGAAGGCGCGCCAGTATTCGAGGCTGAAGGCGTAGCGCTCATCGTGGGGGTAATGCACGCCGAGGGTCGCCAGGCCCGCATCATTGCCATTGACCACGTTGAACAGCAGGCGGCCATTGGAGAATTGGTCGAAGGTCAGGGCCCACTTGGCCAGGACTGCCGGTGACAGCTCGCCCGGGTGTTGCGCCACCAGGAAACGCAGGCGCTGGGTGGCGTCGATCAGCGAGGCGGCCACCGCCAGGCTTTCGTTGGGGCTGGAGCCCAGCAGCGAGCCGTAGAAACCCAGGCGATCACTGGCGACCGCGAGTTGCTTGAGGTGCTGGAAGTCGGTCTTCCAGCGCCCTTCGGGCTCCCAGGGATAAGGGCCGTCGGGGGTGGTGAGGTACCAGAGAATTTTTACCGCCATGGGGCAACATCCTTGAATGGAACCGCCCCTTGTAGGAGCCGGCTTGCCGGCGATGACGGTGGCACATCCAACAGGAATGTCGCCTGATGCACCGCTATCGCCGGCAAGCCGGCTCATACAGGGGTCGTGGTGGTTTCAGTCACCGTGATAAGGGTGTGTTCAGTTTTTGCGGTCGATGGCGGGGACCAGGCCCAGCGCCGTGGCTTGCTCAAACAACCCACTCATCTTCCACTGCTGGGTCAACACCCCCGGCCCGTATGCCCGCGAACCGCCCAGGGCATCCGCCAGCAATTGCAGTTGCGCGCCCTCTTCCAGCAACAGGATGAACTCAGCCGTGGCCCGCAACCCCTGCTTGCCCCACACCGTGGAGCCGCCGTTGGCTTCGAGGATCGCGAGGTTGAAGGGGTTTTCCGCGATCTTGTCGAGGATGAAATCCACTTCCTGCTGGCGACGGTCGATGTACACCGGCAGTTCCCGCGCCAACTGGTAACGCTGCACCGGCACGTAATGGAACGGCAGCGTGCGGTGGGTCTGGGCCCAGGCCCCAAGGTACGGCGAGTGCACGTGGGACACGGTGGTCACGTCTGCATGCTGCTGGAACAGCTTGGTGTAGCGCCCCAGGCCGCCCTTGCCCTTGCCGACAATCACGTTGCCGGCAAAGTCGGTGACGGTGGCCTGCAGCGGCTTGCGGTAGTTCCACGGGCCGCCGTAGTTGACCGACACCAGCAGTTCCTGGCCCGGCACGCGCTCAATAAAGCCTACGGTGCCGTTGGCGGTGATGGTGTTGGTTTCGCGGAAGACCGTGAAGGCTTCTTCGGCTTCCAGCAGGACCTTGTCGATAAAGGCCTGCAGTTCCTGGGTGATCGGTTGGGCGTGGACAATGGCAGTCATGGCAATTTCTCCGGGTTCAGGCGCGGCGCTTGGCCAACAGTTCATGGGCAGCTTGCAGAGGGCGCGGGTCGACCCAGTCGGCGATCGCAAAATCGCGCTCCAGGAAGCCGTGCAGGTACAGGAAGTCTTTCTGGATGCCGAGGAAATCCAGGCGCTGGGCCGACAGGTCCGGCGCCAGGGTGGTATGGAAATCACCGCGATAGGCCTCGGCCACACCGGCACTGCCGGCGCGGGTTTCTTCTTCGAGAATCGCGTTCAGGCCGTCGCGATTGTTCGCGGCCCAGTCAGCCGCGTTCAGGGTTTGTGCGAGGAAACGCACCACCAGGTCAAAGTGATTGTCCAGCAGGCTCTGGTGGACGGTGATAGGGCGCGGCGTGCCGTTGTTGATGCGGTAGCGCGGCTCGGCGATCAGGTCCAGGTCGATGCCCACCACCAGGCCCAGACGGCGCGCGGCGTCGGCGGCCGAAGCGCCCTTGACGTACACCGCGTCCACTTCGCCGCGCGCCAGGTAATCGAGGCCCGACCACAGGCGTTGCAAACCTTCCTGTGGGTTGGGCGCCTGCTCCTGATCGTGCAGCGCGACCTCCACCAGTTGCACGTCATCAAAGCCCAGGCCGGCCAGGCTCAACGCGCCTTTGTAACCGTGCAGGCTCATGGCCCGGGCGATGCTCCCCGGACGGCTGTCACCCCAGGCCGGCAAGGCCAGGCGCTTGCCTTTCAAATGCTCGGGACGCGTGATGCCGGAGTCCGGGCGGACCAGGATGGTTTGCCATTCCTCGATCCAGGTCAGGCCGATCAAACGGCTCGGCGCGCCGGCGGCACGGGCGGCCAATGCCGGCACATTACCGCCTTCGCGAAACAGCCCCGGCAGCTCGTGATCGTAGTGGTGATGGCCCAGTTGACGAGCCTCCTGCAAGGTCGAGACCGGCAGGCCGTCGGCGGCGAATTCGTCGCCCAGCCAACCGAGTTTGTAGGCGATGCCGGAGGCGGTCGGTACCGGGCAGCGGGTAAACCAGATCTGCTCAAGCGCAGGCTTGGGCAGGATCGCGGAGAGGGTCATGGGCAGCTCCATTGAATTGGGCAAGGCAGTCCATGGGGGTATTGCAGAGGCCGTGCCAATTGGCCAAAGCCCCGGTTTGCAGGGCTTTGGCGCAAAGAGTCGAAGTACTGTTGCTGGCCTGTCAGCAGCGCTGCTGCTGGCCCAGCAGTCACCCGTTCGCCACTGCTGCCCCAGCAACACTCCGTTATCGCAGGCCCCGCCAGGGGTGGTTTTCGGCATTGGCGCAGAACTTGCTCAAGGCACCTTCAATGCCCGACATCCAGCGCAATCCCCTGTAGGAACTGGCTTGCCAGCGATGGTGGTTAACGATGACGTGTACTGACGGGTTTACGCGGCGCACTTGAGTCCATCGCTGGCAAGCCGGCTCCTGCAGAGGGGCTTAAACACACGGGCCAAATCAGGGGAAGAAACTATGAGTACGTTCGAACAGGTACCGGTACGCCAACTGCACAGCGAGGCCGAAGCCATTGCCGCAGCCAAGGAGATCGCCGTGGAGATCGCCGCGATTGCCGCCGACAGCAGCCAGAACGGCCAGTTGCCGTGGCGCCAGGCGCAACTGCTGTCCCAAAGCGGCCTGACCGCCATCGGTGTGCCCAAGGCATTCGGCGGGCTGGGGGCCTCGGTGCAAACCATCGTCGAAACCGTGCGCCTGGTCTCGGTGGCCGATGGTGGTGTGGGCCAGTTGCTGCAGATTCACAACGTGATGCTGCGGGGCATCTTCAACGGCTATCCGGATGCGGTGCGTGATCGCCTGGTGGCCGATGTGCTGGCCGGCAAGCGCTTTGGCAACGCCCTGGCGGAAGTCGGCGGCAAGAACAAGTTCGCCCTCAAGACCCGCGTCGAGCGGCGTGCAGATGGCAAGCTGGTACTCAATGGCAGCAAGTTCTACTCCACCGGTTCCTACCTTGCCGAATGGATCTCCCTGACCGCGGCCTCGGATGACGGCGGCGCCGGCGTGCTGCTCAACCGCAACGCACCGGGCCTGACCCTGGTGGATGACTGGGAAGCCTTCGGCCAGAAAAACTCGGTCAGCGGCACGGTGAATTTCGACAATATCGAGCTGGATGAAGACTTCGTTTCGAAGCGCAAGGGCCCGATGAAACGCACCGGCCTGACCTTCCCTCAGATCCTGCATGCGGCGATCGATACCGGGATTGCCTCGGGCGCGCTGACCGCGGCGGTGGAGTACCTCAAGCACAACGCCCGGCCCTGGGTGGAAAGCGGCGTGGACCACGCCAATGAAGAGCCGCACATCATCAAGCAGATCGGCGAATACGCGGTGGCCCTGCGTGCAGCCGAGTCGCTGTTGCGGGATGCGGCGCGGGTGTTCGACGCACATGAGCTGGACCCGGAGAACAAGGAACTGCAGGACGAATTGATCCTGTCGGTGGCCACGGCACGGGCGCATTCGGACAGTGCTTCGTTGAAGATCTCCAGCGATATTTTCTCGTTGCTGGGGGCCAGTTCGTCGCTGAGCAAATGGAACCTCGACCGGTTCTGGCGCAACGCCCGGGTGCATACCACCCACGACCCGATTCGCTGGCGCTTGCACCATGTGGGCAACTACTACCTGAACGGGATTGATCCGGGGGAGTACACGGCGATCCTCAATGCCAAGGAAACCCAGGGCGCTACCACTCGCTAGACCAACCCAACACATCCCTGTGGCGAGGGAGCTTGGTCCCGCTGTACTGCGCAGCAGGCCCTGTTTTTGGGGTCGCTTCGCAACCCGGCGGGAGCAAGCTCCCTCGCCACAATTTGGGAAGGATCAATAAACCCAATGAGCTTTTCATGATCGAAAAACACCCCCTTCTGCGCAGCCTGGCGATCTACCGTGAAATGCCCTGGCGCTTCGCTCTGGTCGCCGGGCTGTTCGTGGCCATCAACCTCGGCCTGGTCTGGCAACAATGGCTGATCGGCCATGCGGTCAACGATGTCAGCGCCGGTCGCGCAGTGATCCGCCACGCCGACGGCAGCCTCGATGCCAGCCTTGGCTGGCACTGGCTGTGGCTGATGCTCGCCGTGGCCCTGGGCCGTGGCGCGCTGCAATACGCCGCCAGCGTCATGTCCCTGGTGCTCAGCCAGGAACTGCTGACACGCCTGCGCGAACGCATCCTCGCCCAGGTGCAAAGCCTGCACCTGGGTTATCACTGGCAGCACGGCATGGGCGAGATGATCACCCGCACCACCCGCGATGCCGACAAGGTGCGTGACGCGCTGATCACCTTCTGGCGCCAGGTGGTGGAAACCCCGCTGGTGGTGTTGGCCACCGTGGGTCTGTTGAGCTGGTACAACCCGTGGCTGGGCTTGGTACCGCTGCTGCTGACCGTCACCGGACTGTGGATTTTCGTGATGCAAACCGAACGCCTGGTTGAACTCGACCGCAGCGTCGGCGCGGCCTACGACCGCGTCAACCAGGACCTCAGTGAAGGCATCGGCGGGGTGCGGGTGATCAAATCCTTTGCCCTTGAGCAGAGCCGTATCCAGGGTTTTTCCGAACAGGTTGCAGTGTTCGCAGGCTTGGCCCGCCAGGCGCTGGCCTATTCCAGTTCACGCATTCCGCTGCCCCAGGCCGTGGTCGCCCTCGGCCATGTGTGGATCCTGGTCTACGGCGCCCACCTGGTGGCGGCCGGTCAGTTGGGCATCGGTGAACTGGTGACCTCGCTGCTGATCGCCACCACCCTGGTATTTCGCATCGAAGGCATTGGCCGGGTGATGCAAACCTTCGCCGATGCCCGGGCCAGTGCCGAACGTATCTGGCAACTGCTGGACGCCCCCGCAGCGATACGCAGTGGCAGCGCCACCCTGCCCGCTTCGCCCCTGGGGTTGCGCCTGGAGTACGTCAGTGTCAGCGCTCCCGGCGGTGGGCGGGACATTCTGCATGACTGCTCGCTGGCCCTGGTGCCCGGCGAAATTGTCGCGTTGGTGGGCGCCACCGGCACCGGGAAAAGCCTGCTGGCCAGCCTGTTGCCACGCCTCACTGATGTGAGCACCGGGCGCGTGCTGCTGGGCAATGACGGCGCTGGCTGGCAAGACATTCGCGAACTTGACCTCGGTGCGTTGCGCCAACGGGTGCACGTGGTGCCGCAAGAGAGCTTCCTGTTCGCCGGCAGCCTCGCCGCCAACCTGCGCCTGAACGCTCCCGACGCCACTGATGAGCAATTGCTTGAAGCCCTGCGCCTCGCCGCAGCGGACGACATCTTGCTGCGCCTGCCCCACGGCCTGGCCACGCCGCTGGGTGATCGTGGCGTGACCCTGTCCGGCGGCCAGCGCCAGCGCCTGTGCCTGGCGCGGGCGCTGCTGAGCCAACCGGACATCCTGTGCCTGGACGACGCCACCAGCGCCCTCGACGCCATCAGCGAACGGCACGTACTGAACAACCTGCGAGAACTGCGCGGTACCACCGTGCTGGTGATCTCCAGCAAGTTGTCGACCATCCTCCTGGCCGACCGGGTGCTGATGCTCGCGGACGGCAAAATCGCCGCCACAGGCACCCACGCCGAACTGCAACACACCCACCCGCACTACCGCGACCTGCTGGGGATCGACCATGGCTAATCCAATCGCCGGCAAAGCCTTGAGCGATATCGAAATTGAAGAAATGCTCGCGAAAAAGGCCCTCGACCGCAGCATGTTCAAACGCTTGCTGCCGCTGCTCAGGCCAATCCGCCGCTCGATTTTCGCGGTGATCGGCATTGAGCTGTTGCTGGTGTTCACGGTGTTTTTGCGACCCTGGTTCGTGCGTGAACTGCTGGACCGTGGCTTGATTCAGCAGGCCGACCACTGGCTGTTGGACGAGCGCCTGGTGCTATGGCTGGGCGCGGGGCTGGCCGCCAGTTGGCTAGTGCGATTCCTGCTGGCCGGGGTCTCGCAGTTTGTTGCCGGTGGCGCGGCGATCCGCGTGCTGAACGCCCTGCGGGTGCAGGTGTTTGCGCATGTCCAGGGCTTGAGCGTCAGCTACTTCGACCAGACCCGTGCCGGGCGGATCATTTCCCGGGTTGACCGCGACGTGGACGCCCTCGAACCCTTGGTGATCCAGGGCCCGCCTGAACTGCTCGGTGCCTTGCTGCGCTGTGGCCTGGCATCGGTGATGTTGTGGCGTATCGACCCGCGTTTCTTCCTCAGCCTGGTGGCCACCGTACCGTTGCTGGTGCTGGCGACCTGGAGTTTCAAGCGGATCTCCCAGCGCAACTGGGCGCGGGTTGCGGAAAACCGCAGCCGTTTTACCGCACACCTGGTGGAAAGCGTCAGCGGCGCGCGGATGCTGCAGCAGTGCGCCCAGGAGACGCCGAACCTGCGGCGTTATCGCGGGCTGTTGGATGACTTCAACCATGCACTGATTCGCGGCAGCTTTCGCTCGGGGTGGTTTGCGCCCTTTACGGCGCTGCTGAGTTCGGCGGGAATCGCCTTGTTATTGCTGGTGGGCGGCTATGGGCTGGCGGCCGGTGAAGTGTCGGTCGGGCAAGTGGCCGAAAGTCTGTTTTACGTGTTCCTGTTCTTGGGGCCGTTGCAGGAGCTGTCGGACCTGTTTGAACGCTACGCCACCGGGTCGGCGTCGGCGCAGCGGATTTTCCTGTTGCTCGATACCCAGGCGCAGATTACCGACAGCGCTACACCGCGCCATTTGGGCCGAGCGCGGGGTGAGGTGCGGTTCGAGCAGGTGGGTTTCAGTTATGTGCCAAGTGCGCAGGCGCCGGTGATCAATGGGCTGGATTTGCATATTCCTGCGGGTGAGGTGTTGGCGATTGTCGGGTCTTCGGGGCATGGGAAAAGCACGCTGGTGCAGTTGCTCACGCGGTTTTATGAGGTGCAGTCGGGCGTGGTGCGGCTGGACGGGATTGATGTGCGGGAGCTGGCCCAGCATGCGTTGCGGCGCAATGTCGGGGTGGTGTTGCAGGACAATGTGTTGTTCAGCGGGAGCATTCTGGACAACTTGCGGTTGGCGGCGCCGTTGGCGGATGACGCGACCCTGGTCGCGGCGGCCCGGGAGCTGGGCGCCGATGAGGTATTGGAGCGGTTGCCGCATCAGTACCACACCGAGGTTGGGCCTTTGGGAGCGCATTTGAGTCATGGGCAGCGGCAGCTCGTTTGCCTGGTGCGGGCGTATCTGGCGGACCCGGCGGTGCTGGTGCTGGATGAGGCGACTTCGGCGGTGGACATTCACACAGAGCGGCGGATTCAACGGGCCTTGCGCAGGCTGTGCCTGGGGCGCACGGCGATCATCATTGCCCATCGGCTGGCGACGATCCGGGATGCGGACCGGATTGCCGTGGTTCGGCATGGGCAGGTCGTTGAGCTTGGGGCGCATGATGCGTTGATTGATCGTGGGGGGGCTTATGCGGCGTTGTATCAGACGTATTTGCGCAGTGCACGGGTGGGGGACTTGGTGGCTGGGTGATTGGGGGTATATCCGTTTTTGGGTGATGTTTGAGATTGGTTCCGCTCTTACAGCG
>NZ_JACAPY010000039.1:0-69034 GCF_013385455.1 Pseudomonas sp. G1002 | reverse complement strand
CTGTAAGAGCGGAACCATAGGCAGCCGTTACCTAAATAACGGATATACACCCCGCCCCAAAAAAAATCGCAGTTAAACCTTTCCCCCACCCCAAAGGTCTCTGAATTACCCCCCCAGAGCCCCAAGCATGGCCAAATCCCCCAACTTCGCCAAAGACTGGTTCACCGCCAAGGGCTGGAAACCGTTCGCCTTCCAAAAAGACGTATGGCACGCAGTCAAGGAAGGCCAGTCGGGACTGCTCCACGCCAGCACCGGCGCCGGGAAAACCTACGCCCTGTGGTTCGCCGCCCTCAACCGCTTCGCCATCACCGAAACCACGCCCCGCAAACGCAAAGCCCCCGCGGAACCGCTCGCCGTCCTGTGGATCACCCCAATGCGCGCCCTGGCCGCCGACACCGCCCGCGCCCTTGAGGCCCCGCTCGAATCACTGAAAATCCCCTGGACCGTCGGCCTGCGCACCGGCGACACCAGCAGCAGCGAACGCGCCCGCCAAACCCGCCGTCTGCCCACCACCCTGATCACCACCCCGGAAAGCCTCACGCTGATGCTCGCCCGCGCCGACAGCCAGGCCAGCCTGTCGCACCTGCGCATGGTGGTAGTGGACGAATGGCACGAACTGATCGGCAACAAACGCGGCGTGCAATTGCAACTGGCCCTCGCCCGCCTGCGGCAATGGCACCCCGAGCTGATTGTGTGGGGCATTTCCGCAACCCTGGGTAATCAGGCCCACGCGTTGGAGGTGTTGATCCCACAAGGCGGCGGGATCAACGTCCAAGGCCAAACCACCAAACAGTTGCGAGTGGACACCCTGTTGCCACCGGTTATCGAGCGCTTTCCGTGGGCCGGCCATATCGGCCTGAAAATGCTCCCGCAAGTGGTGGCCGAAGTCGATGCCAGCAGCAGTTGCCTGGTGTTTACCAACACACGGGCACAATCGGAAATCTGGTACCAGGCCCTGCTCGACGCGCGCCCCGACTGGGCCGGAGTGATTGCCCTGCACCACGGCTCGCTGTCCCGGGAAACCCGGGACTGGGTGGAGCGAGCCCTGAAGGAGGGGCAACTGAAGGCCGTGGTGTGCACGTCGAGCCTGGACCTGGGGGTAGATTTCCTGCCGGTGGAACGGGTACTGCAGATTGGCTCGGCCAAGGGCGTAGCCCGGCTGATGCAGCGCGCAGGGCGCTCCGGCCACGCACCGGGCCGGCCGTCGCGGGTCACGCTGGTGCCAACCCACAGCCTGGAAATGGTGGAAGCCGCTGCCGCGCAGGACGCCATCGCTGAACGGCGCATAGAAGCGCGCCAGTCGCCTCACAAGCCGTTGGATGTGCTGGTGCAGCATCTGGTGAGCATGGCGCTGGGCGGCGGCTTTGTGCCGGATGAGCTGCTGGCGGAGGTGCGCACCGCGTGGGCCTATCGTGACCTGAGCGCAGCAGATTGGGCCTGGGCCCTGGGTTTCGTGCGCCATGGTGGCCTGTCGCTGACGGCCTACCCGGATTACCGCCGGGTCGAGCCGGACGAACACGGCATCTGGCGCGTCCCCGACGCACGCCTGGCGCGGCGCCATCGCATGAGCGTGGGTACGATCGTCAGCGACGCCAGCATCCAGCTGAAATTCTGGAGCAAAGGCGGCGGTGGCAAGACCCTGGGCAGTGTCGAGGAAGGCTTTATTGCACGACTTAAGCCAGGGGATGGTTTCCTGTTCGCCGGCCGCTTGCTGGAGTTGGTACGGGTGGAAAACATGACTGCTTATGTGAAGCGCAGCACCGCGAAAAAGGCTGCCGTGCCACGCTGGAACGGCGGGCGCATGCCTCTTTCCAACGAGCTGGCCCAGGCGGTGGTCGAGCGCTTTGATGCGGCTGCCCACGGTCACTATCTCGGCCCGGAGATGCAAGCGGTGCAACCCTTGCTGGAAACCCAGCTGCGCTGGTCCGGACTGCCGACCCGCGATCACTTGCTGGCCGAGGCCCTCAAGTCCCGGGAGGGCTGGCATCTGTTCCTGTATCCGTTTGCCGGGCGCCAGGTGCATCTGGGGCTGGCGAGCCTGCTGGCCTGGCGCGTCAGCCGGCGGCAGGCGGTGACGTTCTCGATTGCGGTCAATGACTATGGGCTGGAACTGCTGAGTGCCACCGAAGTGGATTGGCCTGAGTTATTGGGCGGCGAACTGCTGAGCGCGGATCATCTGCTGGATGACGTGGTAGCCAGCCTGAATGCCGGTGAGCTGGCCCTGCGACGTTTTCGCGAGATCGCGCGGATCGCCGGGCTGGTGTTCGCAGGCTATCCGGGCGCGCCGAAAAGTACGCGTCAGGTCCAGGCTTCCAGCGGTTTGTTCTTTGAGGTATTCAAGCAATATGACCCGCAGAACCTGCTGCTGACCCAGGCCGGGGAAGAAGTCCTGCGGGATGAGCTGGATATTCGTCGCCTGGAAGAGACCTTGCGCCACCTGTCTGGGTTGAAGCTGGACCTGCATCGCATCAAACGGCCTACGCCGTTGGCCTTTCCGCTGCTGGTGGAACGTTTTCGGGAAAGCCTGAGCTCGGAAAAACTCTCGGAGCGGATTGCGCGGATGGTCAAGGATCTGGAAAAAGTCGCCGATAACGGGAAGCCCTGATGCCCGCTCATTACCCGATACATCTGGCGGAAGAAGCGCTGTGGTTGCTGGCGGACAAGGCAGTGTACTGGCCTGGGAGAAAGTGCCTGCTGATCGCCGACGCGCATTTTGGCAAGGCGTCGGCCTATCGCAGCCTGGGCCAGCCAGTGCCACAGGGCACGACGACGGCCAACCTGCAGCGCCTGGACCGGTTGTTGGCGGCTTTCCCCGGCGCGCAGGTGATCTTTCTCGGCGACTTTCTCCACGGGCCCGGCTCTCACGCCAGCGGCACCCTGAACGCCCTGAGAGCCTGGCGTGAGCGTCATGCAGGCGTGGCGCTCACGCTGATTCGCGGCAACCACGACAAACGCGCTGGCGACCCGCCTGGCGATCTGAACATTGAGGTGGTGACCGAACCCTTGCTGATGGGCCCGTTTGCCTTGCAGCACGAGCCCGCCCCCCATGCCAGCCACCATGTGCTGGCCGGGCACGTGCATCCGGTGTATCGCCTGCGGGGCAAGGGCCGGCAAAGCTTGCGCCTGCCGTGCTTCCTGATCGGCAACCAAGTCAGCCTGCTACCGGCGTTCGGCGCTTTTACCGGGGGTTATTCAGTGACGCAGGAAGAAGGCAGCCAGATCTTCGTGATCGGAGACCAGGAAGTATGGCCAGTGCGTTGAGCAACTGACCATTGGCGACACGTGCAGGAAATCAGGCCACAGGGGCGGGAGGCGGTTCGTCAGGGAGAGTGGGTTCGCCAGGCTCTTCAGGCTGGTTGGGCCAGGGATCATCGGGACCTGGCTGGCCGGGAATGCCGCCTGCGGCGGGATCGGCCATCAAGGACCAGGCCATCACACCAATCTGGTTGGGTTCAAGCCGGGCGAGTTCGGCGCTGATTCGCGGATCGAGCTTCATAGGGGACTCCTCAAGCGTGGCCCGGCGCGTTGTGCACGCGTCGGGGCAGTACACCCAATAGAGTGCATGCCCGCTGACAAATTCCCTTAACCTGTAAGACGATTCGATCAAGTGCGTGGGAGAGTGACGCCGCGCTGGCCCTGATACTTGCCGCCACGGTCCTTATAGGACACTTCGCACTCTTCGTCGGATTCGAAGAACAGCATCTGCGCCACGCCTTCGTTGGCGTAGATTTTTGCCGGCAAGGTGGTGGTGTTGGAGAACTCCAGGGTGACGTGCCCTTCCCATTCCGGCTCCAGCGGCGTCACGTTGACGATGATGCCGCAGCGCGCGTAGGTGCTTTTGCCCAGGCAGATAGTCAGGACATTACGCGGGATACGGAAGAATTCGACGGTGCGCGCCAGGGCAAAGGAGTTTGGCGGGATGATGCAGACGTCGCTCTTGACGTCGACGAAGCTTTTTTCGTCGAAGTTTTTCGGATCGACGGTTGCCGAGTTGATGTTGGTGAACACCTTGAACTCATCGGCGCAGCGTACGTCGTAGCCGTAGCTGGAAACCCCGAACGAGATCAGCCGCTCAGCGCCTTCGCCACGCATCTGGCGCTCCACGAAGGGCTCGATCATGCCGTGCTCTTGCGCCATGCGGCGAATCCACTTGTCCGATTTGATGCTCATGGCGGGTGTCCTGAATAGCGAGGTGAAAAAATTCTGTTGGGCATCTTACCGGGGCTGGCCCCGTGGTTCAAAGGGGCGGCTGTTTTTCTTGGCGCCGCGCAGCCCCTGCTGGGCGGGGCGCACCTTCAATCGTGGGGTGTTGGTGCGGTATCAGGGTGCCGCCAGTCACGAAAATAGAGAAACCTTCGGAAATACCATTGGCACGTTCCGGAAAAAGGGTTAAGGTGGCGCCACTGTGCTGCTTGTGTCACTGAGAATCTCTACACGATATGTTGAATTTCGATCCAACCATCTCCAAGAATTTTTCCTGCTCTTTGCACTCAGTCTCGGCCAGGGCTTTTCCTGAGTCGCAGTTAACTTTGTCCAAGGAGATACACCATGTCTAATCGCCAAACTGGTACCGTTAAGTGGTTCAACGATGAAAAAGGCTTCGGCTTCATCACTCCACAATCCGGTGACGACCTGTTCGTTCACTTCAAAGCTATCCAATCCGACGGCTTCAAAAGCCTGAAAGAAGGCCAACAGGTTTCTTTCATCGCTACCCGCGGTCAGAAAGGCATGCAAGCTGAAGAAGTTCAAGTTATCTAACTTGTACTGATTTAGTCGAAAAGCCCCGCCCTCAAAAGCGGGGCTTTTTTTGTGCTCGGGATTTGCCAATCACACGATGTAATTCCATGCACAAAAAAATGTGGGAGCGGGCTTGCTCGCGAAAGCGGTGAATCAGTCGCCAGATAGGCTGACTGAAACACCGTATTCGCGAGCAAGCCCGCTCCCACATTTCATCCTGCGTCGCTTATTGAAACAACGACTCACTCGACAAGCCATTCTTCTCGAGGATCTCGCGCAAGCGCTTGAGGCCCTCGACCTGGATCTGCCGCACCCGCTCACGGGTCAAGCCAATCTCCAGGCCAACATCTTCCAGGGTGCTGCTTTCGTGGCCGCGCAGCCCGAAGCGGCGAATCACCACCTCACGCTGTTTGTCCGTCAGCTCCGAAAGCCACTGGTCGATGCTTTGCGACAGATCGTCGTCCTGCAGCAACTCACATGGGTCCGTAGGACGATCATCGGTCAGGGTGTCCAGCAGGGTTTTATCCGAATCCGGACCCAGCGAGACATCGACGGAAGACACTCGCTCATTGAGACCGAGCATGCGCTTGACCTCTCCCACCGGTTTTTCCAGCAGGTTGGCGATCTCTTCAGGCGAAGGTTCATGATCGAGTTTCTGTGTCAGCTCACGCGCCGCCCGCAGGTAGACGTTGAGCTCCTTGACCACATGGATCGGCAACCGGATCGTACGGGTCTGATTCATGATCGCCCGTTCGATGGTCTGACGAATCCACCAGGTGGCGTAGGTCGAAAAGCGGAAGCCCCGCTCAGGGTCGAACTTTTCCACCGCCCGGATCAGGCCGAGATTGCCCTCTTCGATCAAGTCCAACAGGGACAGCCCACGATTGACGTAGCGTCGGGCGATTTTCACCACCAGTCGCAGGTTGCTTTCAATCATGCGCTTGCGCCCAGCCGGATCGCCCTTTTGCGACAAGCGCGCAAAATGGACTTCTTCTTCGGGGGTGAGCAGAGGGGAAAAGCCGATTTCATTGAGGTACAACTGAGTCGCGTCGAGCGCCCGTGTGTAATCAATGTACTTGTGTTGCTTTAACGCGGTGGAGTTCTTGGATTTGGTGCGAACTGAAGGTACAGCAGGTCCCTCATTCGACATCGATTCCGTATCGATGACAGTCTCCATAAGGAGAACCTCATCGTCGATGTCAAACTCCGGCGCTTCTTTACTGAGAGCCATTGTTATAGTCCTTTGGTGAGTTCGACCTCAAGCTCAAGCGACGCCTTTATCCTTGGCAACGCTGGAGCCTGTTCCTACTACGTGAGGAACAGGCTGTGCAACACATCAACGACGGGGAAGGAATTGCAGCGGATCAACAGGCTTCCCTTGGCGGCGAATCTCAAAGTGCAGTTTCACCCGGTCTGTACCAGTTGACCCCATTTCGGCAATTGTCTGTCCGACTTTGACCTGCTGCCCCTCCCGAACCAACAGCCTGCGGTTGTGACCGTAGGCACTGACGTAGGTATCGCTGTGTTTGATGATGACCAGCTCGCCGTAGCCCCGTAAACCACTCCCGGCGTACACCACTGTCCCATCAGACGCAGCTAAAACAGGCTGTCCCAAATCCCCGGCGATATCAATGCCTTTATTCAAACTACCGTTTGAAGAGAATTTTCCAATAAGGATGCCATTTGAGGGCCATCCCCAGCCGGTCGGTGCGGGCCCCGCCGGCGGCATCGGCGCAGGTGCCGGCTTGCTCGCAACGCTAGGCGCGGCGGTACCTGCAGGCCGGGTGATGATGGTGGTCTTGCTCGAAGACGACGGCGAAGAAGCCGTGTTTGTGACTACCGCGGTCGGTGTTGAACCGGTTCGTCCATCGAAACGAATGGTCTGACCTGGATGTATCGTGTACGGCACAGGGATGTTGTTACGGGCGGCGAGCGCCTTGTAATCCCAGCCATAACGAAAGGCGATCGAGAACATCGTATCGCCCTTGCGCACGACGTATTGGCCTGTGGTAACGGTAGGTTTCTGCGGTACCGCGTTATTGCGGTCGACCACCCGCGCACCACCGGATGGCGTGCTTGAACAAGCCGCCAGCAAGGAACTCAAGACAAGGCCAATCACCAGTCGCTGAAAGCTTGTTTGACTCATACGCTGTGCAATGACCGTGAGACTCACCCGCCGCTCCCTTTGTGGTGGCTGACTATGAACGCCTGTATCAGGCTTGAAATATGACGCAAGTATAACTGGCCGTTGGGTTTTTACTGGAAACACGACTCTAAAGAAAATTTCATCATGTTTAACTCCGACGGCTGATGGTGTGGACTCAACAGACCCCGCTGTAAGACACATACCCGGCAATAGAATTCAGTACGCAGAAATAATTGATCAGGCCAGCGGACCGTTGAGCAGCGGGACAAAACGCACGGCGCCGAGCACATGCCGGGAAAAGCCCTCTTCCTCGCGAATGATCAACATTAATTGTTGCACTTCGCCGGAGCCCACCGGAATCACCAGGCGCCCGCCGGGAGCCAGTTGATCGAGTAAGGCCTGGGGCACGTCGGTCGCCACCGCGGTGACGATAATGCCGTTGTATGGCGCCAGTGCCGGCCAGCCTTCCCAGCCATCACCCCAACGGAACACCACGTTGCGCAGGTTCAACTCCACCAGGCGTTCCTTGGCCCGGTCTTGCAACACCTTGATGCGCTCCACGGAAAACACCCGCTCCACCAGCTGCGACAACACGGCCGTCTGGTAGCCGGAACCGGTGCCGATTTCCAGCACCTTGTCCAGCGGGCCCGCCGCCAGCAGCAACTCACTCATCCGCGCCACCATATAAGGCTGGGAGATGGTCTGGTTGTGGCCGATGGGCAAGGCTGTGTCTTCATAGGCGCGGTGCGCCAGGGCTTCATCGACAAACAGATGCCGCGGGGTACGCCGGATGACTTCCAGCACCTGGGCATTGGACAGCCCTTCTTCATACAGGCGCTGGATCAATCGCTCGCGGGTGCGCTGGGAGGTCATCCCGATGCCCCGGCGCAGCAGGTCGTCTTGTTCACGAGCCATCAGCGCAGCCCCTCCAGCCAGCCATCGAGGCTACTGAAGGCATCACTGAAGGTGCGATCGAGTTGCAACGGGGTAATCGAGACATAACCTTGCATCACCGCATGAAAGTCCGTGCCCTCGCCACCGTCCTCGGCATCGCCGGCAGCGGCAATCCAGTACCCTTCCCTGCCACGCGGGTCGACCACCTTCAGCGGCGCTGCCGCACGGGCACGGTGGCCGAGGCGGGTCAGCTGGATACCGCGAATGTGGTCCAGGGGCAGATTGGGAATATTGACGTTGAGCACCGTGCGCGGCGGCAGGACCAGGGTGTCATGGGCCTCCACCAGCTTGCGGGCGAAATACGCCGCAGTCGCCAGGTTGTCCAATTGACGGGACGCAAACGAAAAAGCGAACGAGGTCCGACCGAGGAAGCGCCCTTCAAGGGCTGCCGCCACCGTACCGGAATACAGCACGTCGTCACCCAGGTTGGCGCCCAGGTTGATCCCGGAAACCACCAGGTCCGGCTCGCGGTCCAGCAGGCTGTTGATCGCCAGGTGCACGCAGTCGGTCGGCGTGCCATTCACGCTGATAAAGCCGTTGGGCAACGTCTGTGTATGCAACGGACGGTCGAGCGTCAGCGAGCTGCTGGCGCCGCTTTTGTCCTGGTCCGGGGCAACCACCACGCACTCGGCGTAATCCGCCAGCGCAGCATGAAGCGCGGCAAGGCCGGGTGCAGTGACCCCGTCGTCGTTAGATATCAGAATACGCATGGGCTGTCCGTCTGCCCCACCGGCACCAGATCTACAAGCTCGCGCACCAAGACAGTGGCGAAGCATCCAGCCGGCAGGACGAATTCCAATTGCAGAATGTCAGGTTCGGGATAATGCCACGTCAACCCGCCAATGGGCAGTCGAAGAATGCGACGTTCCTGGCTCATGCCGGCATTCACCAGCCAATCCCGCAGTTCGGCTTCACCGTCGGCAATCGCCTGTTCCAGCGCGAAGGTTGCTCCCGCCGCCGGCGAATCACCTTCGCCCCACTGCGGGCCGGTGGGATGCAGGTCGAGGATTGCCAGGCGCGGGTCGCTGCATTCAGCCTCCCCCGCCGGGAAAAAGCTGCGGCTGTCGGTAAACGCCAGCAAGTCACCGACCTGGGCGCGCTGCCAGGAACCGTCGGCCACCCGCGCCGCCAGCACTTTATTGAACAGGAAGCTGCGGGCCGTCGAGAGCAGGCGCGAACGCACATTGCGCTGCTCCGGCAAGGCCTTGCGCGCCGCCCAGTCACGGGCATCGACGACGTTGCCGCCGTTATGGCCGAAACGCTGGGCGCCGAAATAGTTGGGAATGCCTTGCCGGGCGATCAGTTGCAGGCGGGCGTCGATGGCCGCCGCATCCCCGGCAAACTGGGTCAGGCGCAAGGTAAAGCCGTTGGCCGAATGCGCGCCGCGCTGCAGCTTGCGCTTGTGACGGCCGGTCTTGAGGATCTTCAGGGTGTCGTTTTCAGCCGCGCTCAGGTCCGGGTCCGCCTTGCCCGGCAACTGCACGCTGAACCACTGGCGTGTCAGCGCCTGGCGGTCCTTGAGCCCGGCGTAGCTGACGGTACGCAACTGCACGCCCGCCGCCTTGGCAATCCGCCGCGCCGCCTCTTCGGTATTCAGGCCGCGCTTTTCCACCCACAACCACAGGTGTTCACCCTCGCCGGTCAGCGGGATATCCAGCACTTCATCCACCTGGAAGTCTTCAGCGGTGGCCTTCAGAACAGCGCTGCCCAAGGCCTCGCCATAGGCACGCGGGCCCAGCAGTTGCAGATCATTCATGCGCGCAGCAACAAGGCAACGGAGTGCACGGCAATGCCCTCTTCGCGACCGGTAAACCCGAGCTTTTCGGTGGTGGTGGCTTTTACGTTCACTTGATCCAACTCAACTTGAAGATCCGCGGCAATCAGCGCGCGCATCGTTTCGATATGCGGGGCCATCTTGGGCGCCTGGGCGACGATGGTGTTGTCGACGTTGCCAACCTTCCAGCCCTTGGCATGGATCAAGCCGACCACGTGACGCAACAGCACACGGCTGTCCGCGCCCTTGAAGGTCGGGTCGGTGTCCGGAAAGTGCTTGCCGATGTCGCCCAACGCGGCTGCGCCGAGCAAGGCATCGCTCAAGGCATGCAGCACCACGTCGCCGTCGGAATGAGCCAGCAACCCGTGGTGGTGCGCGATCCGCACGCCGCCCAGGGTGATGAAATCGCCTTCGGCGAAACGGTGCACATCATAGCCGTGGCCAATACGCATAAAAAAACGCCCCGATTTAATTCAGGGCGTGATTCTACCTACTTTTGCCTCACATTAACCGAGCAAAGCGCGCGCGTGATGGCGTAAATGGTCTTCGATGAAGCTGGCGATAAAGAAGTAGCTGTGGTCATAGCCCGGTTGCAGGCGCAGCTCCAGCGGATGGTTCGCCGCCCTGGCCGCTTGTTGCAACGCTTCAGGCTTGAGCTGCACCGCGAGGAAATCGTCGCGGTCGCCCTGGTCCACCAGCAATGGCAGCTTTTCCGAGGCTTCGCTGATCAACACGCAGGCATCCCATTCGCGCCATTTCGAGCGCTCTTCGCCCAGGTAGCGGGAGAATGCCTTCTGGCCCCACGGGCAATCCATCGGGTTGTTGATCGGCGAGAACGCCGACACCGACTGATAACGCCCCGGGTTGCGCAAGGCACACACCAGCGCGCCGTGGCCGCCCATGGAGTGGCCGCTGATCCCGCGTTTGGCCGACGCCGGGAAATGCGCCTCGACCAATGCAGGCAACTCCTGCACCACGTAGTCATGCATCCGATAGTGCTGGGCCCAAGGCTCCTGGGTGGCGTTCAGGTAGAAACCGGCGCCCAGGCCAAAGTCCCAGGCGTTGTCCGGATCACCCGGCACACCGGGGCCGCGCGGGCTGGTGTCCGGCGCAACAATGATCAACCCCAGCTCGGCTGCCATGCGTTGCGCGCCGGCCTTCTGCATGAAGTTCTCATCGGTGCAGGTCAGGCCCGATAGCCAGTACAGCACCGGCAATTTGCCGCCCTGCTCCGCTTGCGGCGGCAGGTACACGGCGAAGGTCATGTCGCAACCCAGCACGTCGGAATGATGCTTGTAGCGTTTATGCCAGCCGCCGAAGCTTTTCTGGCACGACAGGTTTTCCAGACTCATGGCCGACCTCAGAAGTGAATGACGGTGCGGATGCTCTTGCCTTCATGCATCAGGTCAAACGCCTTGTTGATATCTTCCAGGCCCATGGTGTGGGTGATGAACGTATCCAGCGGGATTTCACCGGTCTGGGCCATTTCCACATAGCTTGGCAACTCGCTGCGACCGCGCACGCCGCCGAACGCCGAACCGCGCCAGACGCGGCCGGTGACCAGCTGGAACGGACGGGTAGCAATTTCCTGGCCGGCGCCGGCCACGCCGATGATCACCGACTCGCCCCAACCTTTGTGGCAGCACTCAAGGGCCGCACGCATCAGTTGGACATTGCCGATGCACTCGAAGGAAAAGTCGACGCCGCCGTCGGTCAAATCGACGATCACGTCCTGGATCGGGCGGTCGTAGTCTTTCGGGTTGATGCAGTCGGTGGCACCCAGCTGCCTGGCGATTTCAAACTTGGCCGGGTTGATGTCGATGGCAATGATGCGGCCGGCCTTGGCTTTCACCGCGCCGATCACCGCCGACAGGCCGATGCCGCCCAGGCCGAAGATGGCCACGGTGTCGCCCGGCTTGACCTTGGCGGTGTTGATCACTGCACCGATACCGGTGGTGACGCCACAGCCCAGCAGGCAGACTTTTTCCAGCGGCGCTTCTTTGGGAATCTTCGCCACGGAGATTTCCGGCAGCACGGTGTATTCGGAGAAGGTCGAAGTGCCCATGTAGTGGAAAATCGGCTGGCCCTTGTAGGAAAAGCGCGAAGTACCGTCGGGCATCAGGCCTTTGCCCTGGGTGGCGCGAATCGCCTGGCAGAGGTTGGTCTTGCCCGACAGGCAGAATTTGCACTTGCCGCATTCCGGGGTGTACAGAGGGATCACGTGGTCGCCCACCGCCACCGAGGTCACGCCTTCGCCGATGGCTTCAACCACGGCGCCGCCTTCGTGGCCGAGGATCGACGGGAAAATGCCTTCCGGGTCCGCGCCCGACAGGGTGTAGGCATCGGTATGGCACACACCGGACGCCACCACCCGCAACAGCACCTCGCCCGCCTTGGGCATGGCCACATCCACTTCAACGATCTCGAGGGGTTTCTTGGCTTCGAAGGCTACGGCCGCGCGGGACTTGATCATCCGGTTTCTCCATCGGGTTAAAAACGTAAGGCCGGCAGTGTAAAACATGCTCATCTGATTAATAATCCAGACAAAAGCAAAACATTATTGCCGTACAGGGACAATCAGCATGCTGGAAAACCGCTGGGAGGGCATCGACGAGTTCGTCGCCGTGGCCGAATGCAGCCAATTCACCGCGGCCGCCGAGCGCCTGGGCGTGTCGTCGTCCCATATCAGCCGCCAGGTCGCGCGACTGGAAGAGCGCCTGCAAACACGCTTGCTGTATCGCAGCACGCGCAAGGTGACACTGACCGAAGCCGGCCAGACCTTCCTGCAACATTGCCAGCGATTGCAGGACGGTCGCGAAGAAGCCTTGCGCGCCGTGGGCGACCTGGCCAGCGAGCCCAAGGGAATGTTGCGCATGACCTGCGCAGTGGCTTACGGCGAGCGTTTTATCGTGCCGCTGGTGACGCGGTTCATGGCGCTTTATCCGCAATTGCGCGTGGACGTGGAATTGACCAACCGACAGCTGGACCTGGTGCACGAAGGCCTGGACCTGGCGATTCGCCTCGGGCGCCTGGCGGATTCGCGCATGGTTGCCAGCCGCCTCGCGCCGCGGCGTATGTACCTGTGCGCGTCACCGTCCTACCTGGCCAGGTACGGGCGGCCACATAGCTTGTCGGAGTTAAGCCGGCATAACTGCCTGATCGGCAGCTCGGATATTTGGCAACTGGCCCAGGACGGGCGCGAATTTTCCCAGCGGGTACAGGGAAACTGGCGCTGCAACAGCGGGCAAGCGGTGCTGGATGCGGCCCTGCAAGGTGTCGGTCTTTGCCAGTTGCCGGACTATTACGTGCTGGAGCATTTGCACAGCGGCGCACTGGTGTCGTTACTCGAAGCCCATCAACCGCCCAACACCGCGGTTTGGGCGCTGTACCCACAACAACGCCACCTTTCGCCCAAGGTGCGAAAACTGGTGGACTTTCTCAAGGAGGGCCTGGGCAACCATCCCGTCTACCTGAGATAGACTGCTACCGCCCATGCAGCGCCTGAGTGCCGGTAAATAGCCTTTTTTACTGCGTAACCAGGCACCCCCATGATAACCAACGGCCCGCAACTCCAGCGCATCAGTCATTTCGTTCGCAAGGTCCTGGCGGATTTTCCCGTACCTTCGCGAATCGCCGCCCAGTTGATCCGCGAGCGGGTACAGCCCCTCAGCCAGGTCGAGTTCGACCCGGATACCACCCTCCTCGCCACCCTCGAATACAACACCGACAATCCCAATGCGGCCTTCACCGCCGTGGTGATCCAGTCGATGTCGCTGACCGAGGCCATGATCTGCAATGCGCCCCAGCCCCCGGGCGGCATGCTCAATACCACCGGGTTTTCCACCACTGCACCTTATTTCAATATTGTCAGCGAGCTGCCGCGCTTGATGGATAACCGGATTCCGGCAATGTTCAACGAAGAGTTCATCGTCTCGGGCTGGATCCCGCCAAGGCGTTATGAGGCGCTGTATCTGCAAAGCCAGCCCCAGGTTTACGACCCGAGCACGCAGCTGCAGATTTCACCAAAAACCTTCAGGCTCATCGTTAACTCAAGCCATTTCGAACAAACCTACGACGAGGCGATCGGCAAGTTCTGGAACAACCACCGGGAAAACTACAACACCCTGATGCGCATCGCGTTCACCAAAGCCTATCTGGAACAGTTCCATGAGTTCACCCTGACCGTGGCAGAGAGACAGCTGGCGGCACGGGCGGCGGGAATCGGCATCGACAAGAACCACGACAACCTCACCCTGGAGGATTTCCAGGAGCCCTATCGCCTCGACCCAAACCTGTCCCTGCGGCTATTGCGCGTTCACAACAGCGAATCCACCGACATCCTGACCATCACCGATAACCAAAGCCAGGTGACCCTGCTCTATATCCCGGGCAACTCCTCGCCCTTCCATGGGTTCAATAACCCGGCAGACATGCGCAGTTGGCTGGTGGAAACGGCAAGGGACGCCACTCAACGCAAGGCGCTGACCCAACACTTCGACGAGGACGCCATCGACTCCGGCCTGATCTACAGCGGCGTGGAGGAGGCACTGGTGGGGATGGCGGTGTTTCCGAAGCCGGCAACCTCCCCGGGTTTGTTCAACAGCCTGCGGGCCGATAACTACTGGGATCCCGAGCAGTACATCAATAACCCGATGTATCCGGCACTGGGCAGTAACCCGTTTGAGTTCATCGCCCGGCAGATCAGGGTACGCCTTGCAAAAGTAGCGGCGCGAAGCTTTATTTCGCCCCTGGATACGCTCAAGGCCGACACCCTGGATGCCCTGGAAAAAGCCTGCATCCTGGCGGTTCCCGTGGCACTGGCCATGGGCAACGCGCTACTGGCGGAATTTTGCTTCCTGACCTCCGGCGCGACTGAAATGGTGGTGGGTGCCGACGACCTGCTGCGCGGCAAACCCCACGCGAAGGAGCGCATTGTATTCGGCGCCCTTAACGCGCTGCCGGTGGTCGCCCATGGCGTGTCCAAGGGGCTCAAGGGCCTCGAAAGCCTGCGCCCCACCCTGGGCCCGGCAGTACGCCAGGATGCGGGCCGAATCAGCGTCAGCGCCATCAACGAAACCTCCATGGCGGCCAACACCGAGACGCGCACCCTGAGCCCACGGATGACTCCCGGCGGCCTGCAGACCATCCGGATTCACGGCGACCTGTACCTGACGTACAAGACCCCCAATGAATCAGGCTTCTTCGAACTGTTCGTAATGGCTCCCAACGCGCCAAACACGCTGCAATCCACCGGCCTGTATGCCATCCAGAGCGCCGACCTGAAGTGGCGCACGGCCGGGCTGGCCGGCGGAGGCGCATTTCGCAATGCCTGGCAAAGGGTCTACACGCTGTTCGGCGGCCCGCAACACTCGACGTTCTACAGTGCCTACGAGATGCCACCCCCCGCACGCGAGACCGTTTCGGAGATGCTCACCGACACCAGTTCGTTTTCGGAAAACCTTGAACCCGTGGGCAGCGGTGCCCAGCCGGTGAAAGACACCCGCAAGTTGTTTTTCGAGAAAAGAACCAAGCTGTCTGAAGATGCCACGATATTCTTTGCCAACTTGTCGTTTTCACCGATGCGGCCCGTGCTTCCAAGGCTCAGCCTGAATGAATCGCAGCCGACCATCATTCAAAAACTGCTGCACGCCAGCGACGGCCTCGTGATCGGCGAAAGCCATGGAGCCCTGTCGAGCAAGGCGTTCCTGATCAACAACATGCCGCTGTTGGCCAGCGAGGGGGTCAAACGCCTCTATTTCGAGCATCTGCTGACGGATGTACACATGCCCTTGCTCAAGGCGTTCTACCGTACCCGAAGCGCGGTGATGCCCGAGGAACTCAAGGGCTTCCTCAACAACATCTACCCGCCGTTGCGCGACCGGCACTACTCGTTCGTCAACATCGTCACCGCAGCCCGTGACGCCGGGATCAAAATCCAGCCGATCGACTGCACTGTCAGCTACATGCTGCGCGACCTGCCCGACACCGCCGACAACTTGCGCCAGCGCATGATGAACTACTACGCCACCGAGGTGATTCAATGGATCCAGACCACCAAGCCGCGCCCGGGAAAATGGGTCGCACTGGTGGGTGACAGCCATACCAATACCTACAAAGGGATTCCGGGGATCGCCGAACTCACCGGCAGCATCGGCCTGCGGATCGAGGATGCAGCGGCTGGCGGGCACCTCGGCGTCGAAGTGGACACGGGACGCACCGCCAGCCTGGGCATCGGCAAGGGTGAGGGAACGGTCAAGGCCAACCTGGTCCTGCGGGTGGACCGCGCCAGCTTGCAACGCCCGGCGCAACCGGCGCCCGCCCCCTCCCAGCCCCAGGCCAGGACGCCACAGACGCTGCTGACCAAGCCAGGCCAGTTCATGCTGACACCGGCAACCGTCACGACACCGGCACACCTTCACTACCGTTCACGGCGAGGCGACGTACGCCATTTCAGGATCGATCAACAGGGCGGCCGATACGCCATCAGCGCGCCCGGTTGGGCCGTGGACGGCAAACCGTTCGACAGCATTCAGGCACTGGTGGATGAGTTCAAGACCCCGGCCGGGGTTGAACAGATGACGGTGTGAGCGTCAGGAAGACTGGAAAGTCCGACGCTGGCGCAGCCATTCAAGGTCTTCCGGGCGCGTGACCTTGAGGTTGTCGGAACGGCCTTCGATCAGGCGAGGCGCATGCCCGGCCCATTCCATGGCCGAGGCTTCGTCGGTGATGACCACGTCCGAGACCAGGCTGTCGGCCAAGGCCCGGTGCAGCGCGCCAAGGTGGAACATCTGCGGGGTGTAGGCCTGCCAGATCGGCGTGCGATCAACCGTTTCCAACACACGCCCGTGCTTGTCGGCGCGCTTGAGGGTGTCCCGCGCCGGCACGGCCAGCAGCCCACCCACGCTGTCGTCGGCCAGTTCAAAGAGCAACTTGTCCAGGTCATCGCGGCTGAGGTTCGGCCGGGCGGCGTCATGCACCAGCACCCAATCGTCATCGCTGGCGCCCTGGCCGTGCAGGTAAAGCAAGGCATTGAGCACCGAACCCGAGCGTTCTTCGCCGCCGTCAACGCGCACAATGCGTGGGTCGGTGGCGCAAGCCAGGGTCGGCCAGTAAGGGTCATCCATCGCAACGCTGACCACCAGCCCCTTGAGGCCCGGATGATCGAGGAAACAGCCAAGGCTGTGTTCGAGAATAGTGCGCCCACCCAATTGCAAGTACTGCTTGGGACGGTCCGCGGCCATACGGGCACCCACGCCCGCGGCAGGAATCACGGCCCAGAAGGCCGGTGACGAAATGCTCATTGGGCCAACTGGTAGAGGGTTTCGCCCTCCTTGACCATGCCCAACTCATGGCGAGCCCGCTCTTCAACGGTCTCCATGCCTTTTTTCAATTCAAGTACTTCGGCATCGAGCACGCGATTGCGCTCCAGCAACACCTCGTTTTCGGCGTGCTGTGCGGCAATTTGCTGGGTCAGTTCGGTGACCTGCGCCAAGCTGCCATTCCCCACCCAAAGGCGGTACTGCAGGCCAGCCAGCAGCAAGAGCAAGACGAGGAACAACCAATTGGGACTGCGCATCGAATATCGGGTATCCAGTGAAAAAAGACAGCCATGCAAAATTTTTGCAGCAACTGATAGCACGAAGCCTGGAAAAACCAGGCTTGTGCTTGTTAGTCATGAGATTAGCGCCGAAACTCACGCTGCCGTGATTTTTCCGACGTAATCCGCTGACTTTTTACCATTTAACAATCAGCCGCGAAACTCGCTGCGACCGTTGTACTTGGCTTTGCCGCCCAGTTGCTCTTCGATACGCAGCAATTGGTTGTACTTGGAAACGCGATCGGAACGGCACAGGGAACCGGTCTTGATCTGCCCAGCCGAAGTGCCCACGGCCAGGTCGGCAATGGTCGAGTCTTCGGTTTCGCCGGAGCGGTGGGAGATCACGGCGGTGTAGCCCGCAGCCTTGGCCATCTGGATGGCTTCCAGGGTTTCGGTCAGGGTGCCGATCTGGTTGAACTTGATCAGGATCGAGTTGGCGATCTTTTTGTCGATGCCTTCTTTCAGGATCTTGGTGTTGGTCACGAACAGGTCGTCGCCCACCAGTTGGATCTTCTCGCCGATCTTGTCGGTCAACACTTTCCAGCCAGCCCAGTCGGACTCGTCCAGGCCGTCTTCGATCGAGATGATCGGGTAGCGCTCGGTCAGGCCCTTGAGGTAGTCAGCAAAACCTTCCGAGGTGAAGACGTGGCCTTCGCCGGACAGGTTGTACTTGCCGTCTTCGTAGAATTCGCTGGCCGCGCAGTCCAGGGCCAGGGTCACGTCGGTGCCCAGCTTGTAGCCAGCGTTGGCCACGGCTTCGGAGATCACTTTCAGTGCGTCTTCGTTGGACGCCAGGTTCGGCGCGAAACCACCTTCGTCACCCACTGCAGTGCTCAGGCCACGGGCCTTCAGCACAGCCTTGAGGTGATGGAAAATCTCGGTGCCCATGCGCAGGCCTTCGGAGAAGGTCTTGGCGCCAACCGGCTGCACCATGAATTCCTGGATGTCGACGTTGTTATCAGCGTGCTCGCCACCGTTGATGATGTTCATCATCGGAACCGGCATCGAGTAGACACCCGGAGTGCCGTTCAGGTTGGCGATGTGGGCGTACAGCGGCAGGTCCTGGTCCTGTGCAGCGGCCTTGGCAGCGGCCAGGGACACGGCGAGGATGGCGTTGGCGCCCAGGCTGCCTTTGTTTTCGGTACCGTCGAGCTTGATCATCGCGTGATCGAGGGCTTTCTGGTCAAGTGGATCCTTGCCCAGCAGCAGGTCGCGGATCGGGCCATTGATGTTGGCCACCGCCTTGAGTACACCCTTGCCCAGGTAACGGCTCTTGTCGCCATCACGCAGTTCCAGTGCTTCGCGGGAACCTGTGGAAGCACCGGACGGCGCGCAGGCGCTGCCGATGATGCCGTTATCGAGAAGCACGTCGGCTTCGACGGTAGGGTTGCCACGGGAGTCGAGAACTTCACGACCTTTGATGTCGACGATTTTTGCCATTGTTGTAAACACTCCAAAGTTGACGAAAACGACGCAGCTGAAGGAAATCTTTTGACCGACCGCAAGGGTGGAACAACGGGCAGGCTTGCAGGCGACAAGGCTCAGGCCTGCGGGCCTGAGCGTAAAGCGAGGGAAAGTCTACCGGAGAAATGGCGCTTACGCGGTCTCTACCGTCGGAAAACTCTTGACCAGGTCGTCCAACTGCTTCAACTGGGCCAGGAATGGCTCCAGCTTGTCCAGGCGCAGGGCGCATGGGCCGTCGCACTTGGCGTTGTCCGGGTCCGGGTGGGCTTCCAGGAACAATCCTGCCAGGGACTGGCTGATGCCGGCCTTGGCCAGGTCCAGTACCTGGGCACGGCGCCCGCCAGCGGAATCGGCGCGACCACCGGGCATTTGCAGCGCGTGGGTCACGTCGAAGAACACTGGGTATTCGAACTGTTTCATGATGCCGAAACCGAGCATGTCCACCACGAGGTTGTTGTAGCCGAAGCTCGAACCACGCTCGCAGAGGATCAACTGGTCGTTACCTGCTTCCACGCACTTGTTCAGGATATGTTTCATTTCCTGAGGCGCGAGGAACTGGGCTTTCTTGATATTGATCACAGCGCCGGTCTTGGCCATCGCGACCACGAGGTCGGTCTGGCGCGACAGGAAGGCCGGCAACTGGATGATGTCGCACACCTCGGCAACTACGGCAGCCTGCTCAGGCTCGTGGACGTCGGTGATGATCGGCACGCCGAAGGCTTGCTTGATGTCCTGGAAGATCCGCATGCCTTCTTCAAGGCCCGGGCCGCGGTAGGAGGTCACGGACGAACGGTTGGCCTTGTCGAAGCTGGCCTTGAATACGTAGGGGATACCGAGTTTCTCGGTCACCTTCACGTACTCTTCACAGACCTGCATCGCCATGTCGCGGCTTTCCAGCACGTTCATGCCGCCGAACAGCACCATGGGCTTGTCGTTGGCAATCTCGATGTCGCCTACGCGAATGATCTTCTGGGCCATCAGGTTTACGCCTTCTTCTGATGTTGCGTCAGTGCTGCTTTAACGAAGCCGCTGAACAACGGGTGACCGTCGCGCGGGGTCGAGGTGAACTCCGGGTGGAACTGGCAAGCCACGAACCATGGATGATCCGGTGCTTCAACCACTTCAACCAGCGCGCCATCACCGGAACGACCGGAGATTTTCAGGCCGGCTTCCATGATTTTCGGCAGCAGGTTGTTGTTCACTTCGTAGCGGTGACGGTGACGCTCGACAATCACGTCCTTGCCGTAGCAACCGTGAACCAGGGACCCCGGCTCCAGCAGGCAATCCTGCGCGCCGAGGCGCATGGTGCCGCCCAGGTCGGAGGCTTCGGTACGGGTTTCGACGGCGCCGGTGGCATCTTCCCACTCGGTGATCAGGCCCACGACCGGATGGCCGCTGGTGCGATCGAACTCGGTGGAGTTGGCGTCTTTCCAGCCCATTACGTTACGGGCGAACTCGATGACCGCCACTTGCATGCCCAGGCAGATACCCAGGTACGGCACCTTGTTCTCACGAGCGTACTGGACGGCAGTGATCTTGCCTTCCACGCCACGCAGACCGAAGCCGCCCGGAACCAGGATGGCATCAACGCCTTCCAGCAGCGCGGTGCCCTGGTTCTCGATGTCTTCGGAGTCGATGTAGCGCAGGTTGACCTTGGTACGGTTGCTGATGCCCGCGTGGCTCATCGCTTCGATCAGCGACTTGTAGGCGTCCAGCAGCTCCATGTACTTGCCGACCATGGCGATGGTGACTTCATGCTCAGGGTTGAGCTTGGCGTCGACCACGGCTTCCCACTCGGACAGATCGGCGCCGCCACATTGCAGGCCGAAGCGCTCGACGACAAAATCATCCAGGCCCTGGGAATGCAGGATGCCCGGGATCTTGTAGATGGTGTCGGCGTCTTCCAGGGCGATTACCGCACGTTCTTCAACGTTGGTGAACTGGGCGATCTTGCGACGGGACGCGATGTCGATCGCGTGGTCGGAGCGGCACACCAGCACGTCCGGCTGCAGGCCGATGGAACGCAGTTCCTTGACCGAGTGCTGGGTAGGCTTGGTTTTGGTTTCGCCGGCGGTGGCGATGTACGGCACCAGCGTCAGGTGCATCAGCATCGCGCGCTTGGCGCCGACTTCGAAACGCAACTGGCGGATGGCTTCGAGGAACGGTTGGGATTCGATGTCACCCACGGTGCCACCGATCTCGACCATCGCCACGTCGGCATCGCCTGCACCCTTGATGATGCGGCGCTTGATTTCGTCGGTGATGTGCGGGATCACCTGGATGGTTGCACCCAGGTAGTCACCACGGCGCTCCTTGCGCAGCACGTGCTCGTAGACACGGCCGGTGGTGAAGTTGTTGTTCTGGGTCATGGTCGTGCGGATGAACCGCTCGTAGTGGCCCAGGTCCAGGTCGGTCTCGGCGCCGTCGTGGGTGACGAACACTTCACCGTGCTGGAACGGGCTCATGGTGCCCGGGTCAACGTTGATGTACGGGTCCAGCTTGAGCATGGTGACCTTAAGTCCCCGCGCCTCCAGGATGGCCGCCAATGAAGCGGAGGCAATGCCTTTCCCCAATGAAGAAACAACACCGCCCGTGACGAATATGTAGCGCGTCATGAAAAACCCTAGAAGTCTGCGTTAAAGCGGTCCGAGCCGCCGGGGAAAGCGAAGGAAGGCCGAAGCCCCCGATCACCTGCATTAATCACAGTGCACCTTTCAAAAAAACCGCCGCGTTGTGACAGACCAGCAATGAAACACCGGTACGTTGATCGCTACACATTTTTTGGAATCGCCCAGCAAAGACTGCTTGGTAATCGGCAACTGCTGCGATTCAGGCGAATCCACAGAAGTTGTATCAAGAAGGGAGCGTAGTCTACCGGAAAGGCTCTATCAGCTCAAACCTTGATCGCAGGTTGGTGGCATCCAATGTAATTGCCAGCCGGTACCGCCACCCGCCGCAAGCCCCGGCAGGTTGGCCACAGCCAGCAATTGCTGGCCCTGATACAGCAGCGGCAATCTGCCACGGATGAAGCCTGGCACCGCACTTTCGTTAAGCAAGCGCTTCAGATCGCGCCGGCCCCGGCCTGGCAATTCCATGATTTCACCGCCCTGGCGATAACGGATGCTCAGGGGGCCTTCGGGTGCACTGCCGCTGAAGCGCACTTGGCCGTTACCGGGTAACTGTAGTGGGTTTTGCGGGCGCGGCCAGCTCACCGATGCGTCAGAAAATTCCGACCAACTGGCAGGTAACCACCAGATAAGTCCACCACAACGGTGCAATTGACCGTCGGCCAGGCGCCACAGTGGCTGTGCATCGTGTTTGGCGTCGCGCAAGGTCGCCCAGCCGGTCCAGTGGTCGCTGTCGGGCAAGCGTGTCAGCGGTGTCAGCCAGTGCATGAGTGCGTTGCGCTGGCGGGCCTCGGAGAGCGCGGCAAGCGGTTCAAGGGTCAGCGAAGGCAATGCCAGCCAGGGAAACACCGGGTGCTGGCTGGCGGCCAGCAGGTCCATCTGCGCCAGTTCGTCGAGCAGCCCCTGGGCTTCGCTCAAATGTTCAGCGCCACGGGCCATGGTGCTGACGGCCTGGGGCCACCGCTCGGTCAACTGCGGGAAAACATGGTGGCGCAGGTAATTGCGGGAGAAACGCGGATCAGCGTTCGACGGGTCTTCGATCCAGGTCAATTGATGTTCACGGGCGTAGGCTTCAAGCTCGGCGCGAGACACATCCAGCAAGGGTCGCACCAGATAGCCATCTGCCAAAGGGCGCTGCGCGGGCATTGCCGCCAGGCCACGCACGCCAGCCCCACGCAACAGCCGAAACAGTAAGGTTTCTGCCTGATCGTCACGGTGCTGGCCCGTGACCAGCAACTCCCCCGCCCCGATGACCTCGGCAAACGCCTGATACCGCGCGTCACGGGCCGCGCGCTCCAGGCTCGCGCCAGGTTGCACCTGCACGCGGATCACCCGCAAAGGCACGCCCAAGGCGTCGCACACGAACTGGCAATGGGCCGGCCACGCATCCGCCGCAGCTTGCAGCCCATGATGAACATGGATAGCGCTGAGTGGCGGGAGCTTGTCGATTTTGGCCCGCGTGGCCAGGAGGTGCAGCAGGACGGTGGAGTCGAGGCCGCCGGAGAAGGCGATATGCCAGGCCGGGGCGCAGCGCCAGGGCGCGACGGCTTGCAGGAGCTTGGCGGTTAACGTGGGCTTCATAGCAAAGTACGCCATCAATCTGGAATGCGATAACCCAGCATACACAAGGCAAATGTGGGAGCGGGCTTGCTCGCGAATGCAGTGTGTCAGTCGCCAACTATCTTGACTGAATCACCGCCTTCGCGAGCAAGCCCGCTCCCACACAAGCCAGCTCCCACATTTAGTAACGCGTCGGCTTAGAGACCGTAGCTCATCAGGCGCTCGTAACGACGGGCCAGCAGCGCCTCGTTGTCGAACTTCTTGAGCATCGCCAGCTGCGAGCTGAGTTCGGCACGAATGGTCGCGGCAGCGGCAGCCGGGTCACGGTGGGCGCCGCCCAATGGCTCGGCGATCACTTTATCCACGATACCCAGGCCTTTCAGGCGATCGGCAGTGATGCCCATGGCTTCCGCGGCATCCGGTGCCTTCTCGGCGGTTTTCCACAGGATCGAGGCGCAACCTTCCGGCGAGATCACCGCATAGGTGGAATATTGCAGCATGTTCAGCTGGTCGCAGACGCCAATCGCCAATGCGCCGCCGGAACCGCCTTCGCCGATCACGGTAGCGATGATTGGCGTCTTCAGGCGCGCCATTACCCGCAGGTTCCAGGCAATCGCTTCGCTCTGGTTGCGCTCTTCAGCGTCGATACCCGGGTAGGCGCCCGGGGTGTCGATGAAGGTCAGGATCGGCATCTTGAAGCGCTCGGCCATTTCCATCAGGCGACAGGCCTTGCGGTAGCCTTCAGGGCGCGGCATGCCGAAGTTGCGGCGGACTTTCTCGCGCACTTCACGGCCTTTCTGGTGACCGATGACCATCACTGGCTGGTCGTCCAGGCGAGCGATACCGCCCACGATGGCGGCATCGTCGGAGAAGTGACGATCGCCGTGCAGCTCATCGAACTCGGTAAAGATATGGTCGATGTAGTCCAGGGTGTACGGACGGCGCGGGTGGCGGGCCAGGCGCGCGATCTGCCAGCTGGTCAGCTTGCCGAAGATGTCTTCGGTAAGCGTGCTGCTCTTGTCTTGCAGGCGAGCGATTTCATCGCCGATATTCAGCGAATTGTCATTGCCGACCAGGCGCAGCTCTTCGATCTTGGCTTGCAGGTCAGCGATCGGCTGTTCGAAATCAAGAAAATTCGGGTTCATAAGCGTCCGTCTTGGGTCGACGGCCAAGGAGTGCCTGGCCAGCCGGTTGTCTATTCGCGCCCTACCTTAAGGGAGAGGCGCGGTTAGGTCGAGATTAAATGTTCGGTCGAGATCAGGCGATCTTCGTACTGCCTGACCGTCAACGGTATTGGAGGAAGACGTTGTCACGCCCGAACTGGTCACGCAATGCTTGAATCAAGCCATCGGCGGGGTCAATTCGCCACGTCTCGCCAAACTGCAACATCGCCTTGGCGTCGTTGCCGGTGTACTCCATGGTCACCGGGCAGGCGCCACGGTGGCGTTTAAGCAAGTCACCCAACCAGCGTAGCTGATCACCTTTGAGCGCATCGGTCTTGACCTTCAGGCGCAGGCTTTCGGCCAGGTTGGTGCGAGCATCTTCCATGCTCATCACGCGCTTGATCCGCAGGCGCAGGCCGCCGGAGAAGTCGTCGTTGCTGACCTCCCCTTCCACCACCACCATCGCGTCGGTCTGCAACAGCGACTGGGCGGAATGGAAGGCATCGGCAAACAGCGAGGCTTCGATCCGGCCCGAGCGGTCGTCGAGGGTGATGAAACCCATCTTGTCGCCCTTTTTATTCTTCATCACCCGCAGCGCGATGATCATGCCTGCGACGGTCTGGGTATCCCGCGCCGGCTTCAGGTCGATGATGCGCTGGCGGGCGAAACGCCGGATTTCACCTTCATATTCGTCAATCGGGTGACCGGTGAGGTACAGGCCCAGGGTGTCTTTCTCACCCTTGAGGCGCTCCTTGAGGGTCAGGTCCTTGGCCTTGCGATGGTTGGCGTAGACGTCGGCATCTTCTTCGACGAACAGCCCCCCAAACAGGTCGGCGTGGCCGCTGTCGTGGGTGCGTGCGGTCTGCTCGGCGGCCTTGATCGCTTCTTCCATGGCGGTCAGCAATACCGCGCGGTTGCGGTCGATATTGGCCTGGTACGCCTTCGGCTCATCGTGGAAGTACGGGCCCAGGCGATCCAGGGCGCCGCTGCGGATCAAGCCATCCAGAGTACGTTTGTTGATGCGCTTGAGGTCGACCCGGGCGCAGAAATCGAACAGGTCCTTGAACGGCCCGTCCTGACGCGCTTCGGTAATCGCCTCCACCGGGCCTTCGCCCACGCCCTTGATCGCGCCGAGGCCATAGATGATGCGGCCTTCGTCGTTCACCGTGAACTTGAACTCGGAAGTGTTCACGTCCGGCGCGTCGAGGCGCAGCTTCATGGTGCGCACTTCCTCGATCAAGGTCACGACCTTGTCGGTGTTGTGCATATCCGCAGACAGTACCGCCGCCATGAACGGCGCCGGGTAGTGAGCTTTCAGCCACGCAGTCTGGTAAGACACCAGGCCATAGGCGGCAGAGTGGGATTTGTTGAAGCCGTAACCGGCGAACTTTTCCACCAGGTCGAAGATGTTACCGGCCAGGTCGGCATCGATGTTGTTGGTGGCGCAACCTTCAATGAAGCCACCGCGCTGCTTGGCCATTTCCTCGGGCTTTTTCTTACCCATGGCTCGACGCAGCATGTCCGCGCCGCCGAGGGTATAGCCGGCCATGACCTGGGCAATCTGCATCACCTGTTCTTGATACAGGATGATGCCGTAGGTCGGTGCCAGTACCGGCTTGAGACCTTCGTACTGGTAGTCGGAGTGCGGGTAAGCCAGCTCGGCACGCCCGTGCTTACGGTTGATGAAGTCATCCACCATGCCCGATTGCAGCGGGCCCGGACGGAACAGGGCCACCAGTGCGATCAAGTCTTCCAGGCAGTCGGGCTTGAGCTTTTTGATCAGCTCTTTCATGCCGCGGGATTCAAGCTGGAACACGGCCGTGGTTTCGGCTTTTTGCAGCAGGCTGTAGGTCGGCTTGTCATCCAGCGGGATAAACGCGATATCCAGCGGTGGCTCATTGACCTTGGCGCGGTCGCGGTTGATGGTCTTCAGCGCCCAGTCGATGATCGTCAGGGTACGCAGGCCGAGGAAGTCGAACTTCACCAGGCCGGCCGCCTCCACGTCGTCCTTGTCGAACTGGGTTACCAGGCCGTCGCCTTCTTCGTCGCAATAGATCGGCGAAAAGTCGGTCAGCTTGGTAGGCGCGATTACTACACCACCGGCGTGTTTACCGACGTTACGCACCACGCCTTCGAGCTTGCGCGCCATGTCCCAGATTTCAGCCGCTTCTTCATCGACCTTGATGAAGTCCCGCAGGATTTCTTCCTGCTCGTAGGCTTTTTCCAGGGTCATGCCGACCTCAAACGGAATCATCTTCGACAGGCGGTCAGCCAGGCCGTAGGACTTGCCCTGTACCCGGGCCACGTCGCGGATTACCGCTTTCGCCGCCATGGAACCGAAGGTGATGATCTGGCTTACCGCGTTGCGGCCGTACTTCTCGGCCACGTACTCAATAACCCGGTCGCGACCATCCATGCAGAAGTCGACGTCGAAGTCGGGCATCGATACCCGTTCCGGGTTAAGGAAACGTTCGAACAGCAGGTCGTATTCCAGCGGGTCGAGGTCGGTGATCTTCTGCACATAGGCCACCAGCGACCCAGCACCCGATCCACGGCCAGGCCCCACCGGCACGCCGTTGCTTTTGGCCCACTGGATAAAGTCCATTACGATCAGGAAGTAACCGGGGAACCCCATCTGGATAATGATATCCAGCTCGAAATTCAGGCGGTCGACGTAGACCTGGCGCTTGGCTTCATAATCTTCAGTGGTGTCCTTGGGCAGCAGGACGCTCAGGCGTTCCTCCAAACCGTCGAACGAGACCTTGCGGAAATACTCGTCGATGGTCATGCCATCGGGAATCGGGAAGTTGGGCAGGAAGTGCTTGCCCAGCTTCACTTCAATATTGCAGCGCTTGGCAATTTCGACGGAGTTTTCCAGGGCCTCGGGCAGGTCACTGAACAGCTCGGCCATTTCATCGGCGCTTTTGAGGTACTGCTCTTCGCTGTAGTTTTTCGAGCGGCGCGGATCGTCCAGCGCCCGGCCTTCGCCGATGCATACGCGGGTTTCGTGGGCCTCGAAGTCTTCCTTCTTGATAAAGCGCACATCGTTGGTCGCGACCAGCGGCGCGCCAAGCTTTTCAGCCAGGGCCACAGCGGCGTGCAACTGCTCTTCATCGTTGGGGCGGTTGGTGCGCTGGATTTCCAGGTAGAAACGGTTGGGGAACACCTCCATCCACTCACGGGCGAGCACTTCAGCCTCATGAGGATTGCCGCCCAACAGCGCGATACCGATTTCACCCTCTTTGGCCGCCGAGAGCATGATCAGCCCTTCGCTGGCTTCGGCCACCCACTCGCGCTCGATGATGATCGAGCCATTGCGCTGGCCATCGATAAAGCCACGGGAAATCAGTTCGGTGAGGTTGCGATAACCCACGCCGTTCATCGCCAACAGGCTGATGCGGCTCAGTGGGTTATCCGGGTCCTTGTTCGACAGCCACAGGTCGGCACCGCAGATCGGCTTGATGCCGGCGCCCATGGCGGCCTTGTAGAACTTGACCAGGGAACACATGTTGTTCTGGTCGGTCACCGCCACGGCAGGCATGTTCATGCCCACCAGCGTTTTGACCAGGGGTTTGATCCGTACCAGGCCGTCGACCAGGGAGTATTCAGTGTGCAGGCGCAGGTGAACGAATGAAGCCGGCATAGTGATCCTGTACAAAACGTGGAGACAACAAGGCCCGGATTGTACCGGGCCTTGGCAAAAACATCAGCCTTGCTGCTAAACCTCGATCAGGCTTTCCCGAGCCTCGAAAGCCTGGCGAACCGGGGCAAACGAGCGGCGGTGGATCGGGGTCGGGCCCAGGCGAGCCAAAGCTTCCAGATGAACGGGCGTTGGATAGCCTTTGTGCCCGCCGATGCCGTAGCCGGGATAGATCAATTCGAAAGCCGCCATTTCACGGTCACGGCTGACCTTGGCCAGGATCGATGCAGCGGCAATCGCCGGCACTTTGCTATCACCCTTGACCACCGCTTCTGCGGGCATCGTCAGCTTCGGGCAGCGGTTGCCGTCGATCATCGCCATTTTTGGCGTGATATGCAGGCCTTCAATGGCGCGCTGCATGGCCAGCATGGTGGCGTGCAGGATGTTCAGTTTGTCGATCTCTTCGACTTCAGCGCGGGCGATGTGCCAACTCAGGGCTTTCTCGCAGATCTCGTCGTAGAGTTTTTCGCGACGGGCTTCGGTGAGTTTCTTCGAATCGTTGAGGCCAAGGATCGGACGGTTTGGATCGAGAATCACCGCGGCGGTGACGACTGCGCCGCACAGCGGGCCGCGTCCGACTTCGTCAACACCGGCAACCAGGTCAAGGGCATCGGCGACCAGGCTGAAATCCAGGCCCATTTGCGTCTTCATAGGGCTTCCTGCTTATGACCGATCAACGTCAGCACGGCATCCGCCGCCTGGTTCGACGCATCACGGCGCAAGGTGCGGTGAATTTCGTCGAAACCACGGGTCTGCTCTTCGCCACCGTCGATCAACGGGAAAAGGGTTTGCGCCAGGGCTTCAGGCGTCGCATCGTCCTGCAACAACTCGGGCACCAACAGACGCTGGGCCAGCAAATTCGGCAGGGAGATGTAGGGGCTTTTGACCATACGCTTGAGAATCCAGTAGGTCAGCGGCGCCAGGCGATAGGCAACGACCATTGGGCGCTTGTAGAGCAAGGCCTCAAGGGTCGCGGTGCCGGAGGCGATCAGCACCGCATCGCACGCCGCCAGTGCCAGGTGCGAGCCCCCGTCGAGCAGGGTCAACGGCAAGTTGCGCCCTACAAGCAATTCTTCAATTTGTGCACGGCGCTGAGGACTGGCGCATGGCAATACGAAGCGCACACCCGGCTTCAGCGCCTGCAGGCGTTCGGCTGCATCAAAAAACAGCGCGCCGAGACGACCGACTTCGCCACCACGGCTCCCCGGCATCAAGGCCACCAGCGGACCTTCGGGCAAACCCAGTTCGGCACGCGCGGCAGCACGGTCGGCCTGCAGAGGAATGGTATCGGCCAGGGTGTGCCCGACAAACCGCACCGGGACGCCCTTCTCTTCGTAGAACCTGGCCTCGAAGGGCAGCAGGGTCAGCATCAGGTCGCAGCCTTCGCGAATCTTCAGCACGCGCTTTTGCCGCCACGCCCACACGGACGGGCTGACGTAATGCACGGTCTTGATCCCGGCCTGACGCAATTTGAGTTCGATATTGAGGGTGAAGTCCGGCGCGTCGATTCCGATAAAGACGTCGGGCTTTTCTTCGATCAGGGTCTGGATCAGCTTTTTGCGACGGGCCAGCAGCTCGCGCAAACGGCCCAGCACCTCCACCAGCCCCATGACCGACAAGCGTTCCATAGGGAAGTAGGACGTCAGGCCTTCAGCCTGCATCAACGGACCGCCGACACCGATGAATTCAACCGCCGGATGCTGGAGCTTGAGGGCCCGCATCAGGCCTGCACCGAGAATATCGCCGGAAGCTTCTCCGGCCACCAACGCTATACGCAGCCTGGCCATGATCAGCGGGTGATGCCGCGAGTCGACGACTGGATAGAGTCACGAAATATCGCGACTTCCGGAAACAATGCGGCTGGCTCCGTCAGTTCGATCAAGGCCTGGTCGACCGTCAGCCCCTGGCGGTAAACCACCTTGTAGGCGCGGCGCAGGGCGTGGATCGCGTCTTCGCTGAAGCCCCGACGGCGCATGCCTTCGAAGTTCATGCTGCGGGCCTCGGCCGGGTTGCCGAATACGGTGACGAACGCCGGAACGTCCTTGCCGATGGCGGTACCCATGCCGGAAAAGCTGTGGGCGCCGATATGGCAGTACTGATGCACCAGGGTAAAGCCGGACAGGATCGCCCAATCGTCAACGTGCACATGGCCGGCCAACGCAGTGTTGTTGACCAGGATGCAATGGTTGCCGATTACGCTGTCATGACCGATATGCGCATAAGCCATCACCAGGTTGTGGTCACCCAGGGTAGTCTCGGCACGGTCCTGGACGGTACCGCGGTGAATGGTCACGCCTTCACGGATGATGTTGTGATCACCGATTACCAGACGTGTTTCTTCACCCTTGTACTTCATGTCCGGGGTGTCTTCGCCTATCGATGAGAACTGATAGATACGATTGTGTTTGCCAATCCTCGTCGGGCCTTTGAGGATCACATGCGGCCCGATGACTGTCCCCTCGCCGATTTCCACACCTGCGCCGACGATCGACCAAGGGCCGACCTCAACGTCGGCGGCCAGTACGGCCGTCGGATCGATGATTGCGCGAGGGTCAATCAAACTCATAGTTTGCGTTCCGCACAGATGATTTCAGCCGAGCACACCGGCTTGCCGTCGACCGAGGCCTGGCATTCGAACTTCCAGATCTGGCGCTTGCAGCTGATGAACTTGGCTTCAAGGATCAACTGGTCACCCGGAGTTACCGGGTTGCGGAAGCGCAGTTTGTCAGAGCCCACGAAATAGTAGAGCGTGCCATCGGCAGGCTTCAGGTCGAGCATTTTGAAACCAAGGATACCGGCAGCCTGGGCCATCGCTTCGATGATCAATACGCCTGGCATGATGGGATGCGCAGGGAAGTGACCGTTGAAGAACGGTTCGTTGATGCTGACATTCTTGTAGGCACGAATGCGCTTTTCCTCAACATTGAGGTCCGTGACCCGGTCCACCAGCAGGAACGGGTAACGGTGAGGCAGGTATTCGCGAATCTCGTTGATGTCCATCATTTCGGGGGGAAGCCTGTAATAAAGATTGGGAGCGTGCGGACTAAGGCACGCCCCTCTAGCAAATCAAGGAGGCAGTCTAGCGGCTGTGCACACTTGATATGGAAATGGTATCAGCCATCTGATGAAGCATTACCGCCAGGGGTCACGTCCCCAACACGCTTTTCCAGATGTTTCAGGCGCCGAGCGATATCGTCGAGCTGCCTCAGACGCGCCGCGCTCTTGCGCCATTCGGCCGCAGGCTGCATGGCCGTTCCGGATGAATAGGACCCAGGCTCGGTAATCGAATGGGTCACCATGGTCATGCCGGTGATGAATACGTTGTCGCACACTTCGATATGGCCCACCAGGCCAACACCCCCGGCGAGCATGCAATGCTTGCCGATCCTGGTGCTGCCGGAGATCCCCACGCAGGCGGCCATGGCGGTGTGATCGCCAATCTGCACGTTGTGGGCGATCTGAATCTGGTTATCCAGTTTCACGCCGTTACCAATGACGGTATCGGCCAGGGCCCCGCGGTCAACGGCAGTGTTGACGCCAATTTCAACGTCATCGCCAATCAACACGCCGCCCACTTGGGCAATCTTGTGCCAGACACCCTTCGAGTTGGCGAAGCCGAAGCCCTCGCCGCCGATCACGGCACCGGACTGAATCACCACACGCTCACCGATACGCACGTCGTGGTACAGGGTCACACGCGGAGCCAGCCAGCCACCGGCACCAATCTCGCTGCGCGCGCCGATAAAACACTGGGCACCCAGCGTTACACCCGCCCCGATGCGTGCACCGCTTTCAATCACCACAAAAGCACCGATGCTCGCGGCAGGGTCAACCTGAGCGTCATCGGCGATCACCGCCGTCGGATGGATACCGGCGGGGGCCTTGGGTTTCGGATCGAACAGGTGCGACACCCGGGCATACGCCAGGTACGGATCGGCAACAACCAGCGCGTCCCCGGCAAAACCTTCGGCGTCAGCGGCCTTCAGCAGCACGGCTGCGGCGCGGCTTTCGCCCAGGTATTTACGGTATTGGGGGTTTGCCAGGAAGCTCAACTGAGCTGGGCCAGCCTCCTGCAAGGTGGCTAGCCCAGTGATTTCCTTCTCCGCGGAGCCACGCAAGGTGGCTCCCAGGAACTCGGCCAATTGGCCGAGCTTGATAGTCGCAGTCATGGCTTACTTCAGCTGATTCATGCGCTCGATCACCTGACGGGTGATGTCGTACTGAGGTTTAACGTCGATGACCGCACCGCGTTCGAATACCAGGTCAAAGGCACCTTTCTTGATGACTTCTTCCACAGCGCTGTCGAGTTTCGGCTTCAGCTGCTTGAGCATTTCGCGGTCGGCAACAGCCTTGGCTTCGTTCAGCTCCTTGGACTGGAACTGGTAGTCACGGGCCTTTTGCTTGAATTCAAGCTCCAGACGCTCGCGCTCGCCTTGCTGCATCTTGTCGCCACCGGCTACCAGACGATCCTGGATGCCCTTGGCGCTGCTTTCCAGCGTCTTGAGCTTGGTCAGTTGAGGACCGAATTTCTTCTCGGCATCTACGGCATATTTCTTGGCCGCATCGGATTCCAGCAGCGCCATCTGATAGTTCAGAACGGCAATTTTCATTTCGGCAAAGGCCGGGGTCGCTACCAGGACAGTCGCCAGGAGAACCAATTGAGTCAACTTACGCACGATGCACTCCTACAGAATCCGTTGTCGTTATCTTGGGTCAGACGCTTAGAACGTCTGGCCGAGGGAGAATTGGAAAATCTGGGTTTCAGCGTTATCCGGTTTCTTGACCGGCATGGCCAGAGCAAAGCTCAATGGGCCAAGCGCGGTAACCCAGGTCACACCGACACCGACAGAGCTTGCCAGGTTGCTGAAGCTCACGTCGTTGCACTGCGTGTTGGACTTCGAGCCATTCGGGTTGGTGACCTGTTCGCACTTGGAGTCGAACACGTTACCCACATCCCAGAAGACCGAAGTACGCAGGGAACGTTGATCTTTAACGAATGGCAGCGGGAACAGAATCTCAGCACCACCCTGGATCAGCACGTTACCACCGAATGGCAGCGGGTCGTTGTCCGAGTCAGCCACAGTCCCCTGGTTACCGGTCACACCCACGCCACGGCTTGGGGTACCACGAGGACCCAAGGTGCTGTCTTTGAAACCACGTACCGAGTTGAAACCACCCGCATAGTAGTTCTCATAGAACGGCAAGCCGCTGGTCGAACCATAACCATCGCCATAACCCAATTCGGTGTGCAGGCGCATGGTGTAGTTTTCGCTCAATGGCTGGAACAACTGGCCACGGTAGTCGAGTTTGAAGAACGACAGGTCGCTGCCCGGCGTGGTGGCTTCCAGAGTCAGGCTCTGGGAATGGCCACGGGTCGCCAGTACACCTTTGTTCAGGGTCGATTCCGACCAACCGGCCGAAGCCTTGAAGTTCAGGAACTGGTCGCCTTCTTTACGCACGAAGTTGAAGATCTCATCCACGGTGTACACACCGGTCTTGATCTTGTCCTGCTGCGCGGTCAGGCCGAAGGTCAGACGCGAGGTCTCACTGATCGGGTAACCAATGTTGGCACCAACACCGAAGCTGTCGATTGCATAGCTTGCAACGTCAACGTCGAGGTCTTTGTAGTCGGTTGTGCGATAGAAGGCGTTGTAGCCCAGGCTCACGCCGTCAGCAGTCCAGTAGGGGTCGACATAACCGAAGTTATAGCGGCTCTGGTATTCGCTTCGGGTCAGGCCGATGGAAACCTTGTTACCGGTACCGAGGAAGTTGTTCTGGGTGATCGAACCACCGAGGATCAGGCCGGCACTCTGGGCGAAACCGACACTGGCGGTAATCGAACCGGAGGCTTGCTCTTCTACGGCGTAGTTCACGTCAACCTGGTCATCCACACCCGGTACAGCCGGGGTTTCAACGTTGACTTCCTTAAAGAAGCCCAGGCGCTCGAGGCGAACCTTGGACTGGTCGATCAGGTAAGTCGACGCCCAGCCACCTTCCATCTGACGCATTTCGCGGCGCAGCACTTCGTCGGCAGACTTGGTGTTGCCACGGAAGTTGATGCGGTTCACGTAGGCACGCTTGCCCGGGTCTACAACGAAGGTGATGTCCACGGTGTGGTCTTCGTCGTGCGGGGTCGGTACGCCGTTGACGTTGGCGAAGGTATAGCCTTCGTTACCCAGGCGACGGGTGATCAGCTCGGAGGTGGTGGTCATCAGCTTGCGCGAGAACACCTGGTCCTTCTGCACCAGCAACAGGGACTTGACCTGGTCTTCAGGCACTTTCAAGTCGCCGCTGAGCTTGACGTCACGAACCTTGTACTTCTCGCCTTCGTTGACGTTGACAGTGATATAGACGTGCTTCTTGTCCGGGGTGATGGACACCTGGGTCGAAGCGATATCCATGTTGATATAGCCGCGGTCCAGGTAGTAGGAACGCAGGCGCTCCAGGTCACCGGAGAGTTTTTCACGGGCATACTTGTCATCGTTCTTGAAGAACGACAGCCAGTTGGTGGTCTTGAGTTCGAACAGGTCGATCAGGTCGTCATCAGCAAACTTGGTGTTACCCACCACGTTGATGTGCTGGATGGCCGCCACGGTGCCTTCGTTGATGTTGACCTTCAGGCCGACGCGGTTACGCGGTTGCGGCACCACTTCGGTCTCGACGGTAGCCGAGTAACGACCCTGGGCAACGTACTGGCGTTGCAGTTCGTTACGCACGCCTTCGAGGGTGGCACGCTGGAAGATCTCGCCTTCGGCAAGGCCGGATTGCTTGAGGCCTTTCATCAAGTCTTCAGTGGAGATCGCCTTGTTGCCTTCGATCTCGATACTGGCGACAGAAGGTCGCTCGACGACAGTGATGACGAGGACGTTACCTTCGCGACCCAGTTGGATATCTTGAAAGAACCCGGTTTTGAACAGCGCACGAGTGGATTCCACCAGGCGACGGTCATCAGCCTGTTCCCCGACGTTCAACGGCAAGGCACCAAAGACGCTACCCGCGGAAACCCGCTGGAGGCCGTTGACGCGAATATCGGAGATGGTGAAGGACTCGGCGTGAACTTCGGCGATCATCAATACGGTGAGAACCGCAGTTAGCAGCAGACGTTTCATGAAGTCCTTTCTTATTCCAACTGGCAATAAACAAACTGCCGCAAAATGCGGCAGATTCGCAATTCAGCGAAGCGTTACAGTCGTCCCAGATCGTTGACCAGGGCTAATAACATCACCCCGACCACCAAACTGATACCGATCTGTATCCCCCAACCCTGCACCCGATCCGACAAGGGGCGACCACGCGCCCACTCGACCAGATAAAACAACAGATGCCCCCCATCCAATACTGGAATGGGCAACAAATTCAGAACCCCAAGGCTAATACTCAGATAAGCCAGGAAATTCAGGAAATCTACAACGCCCGACTGGGCAGAAGCGCCCGCCACTTTAGCAATGGTTATCGGTCCACTCAAGTTTTTTACCGAGAGCTCGCCGAACAACATTTTCTTGAGGGAATCGAGGGTCAGCACACTCATGGTCCAGGTGCGTCTCGCACCCTCGCCAATCGCTGCCAACGGCCCGAAGCTGACCTCTCGAACCATCGAAGGTGGCCAATCGACACCTTTGACGCCGGCCCCCAGGTAACCCCCGGCTGCCTTGGCTTCCCCACGAACCGCCAGGGTCACAGGGACGTCGATTTGAGCACCATCGCGCTCAACTTTCAGCACAATTTTGGTATCAGGGCGTACACGCACCAGGTCGACCACCTGCTGCCAGTCACTCAGCGCCTGGCCATCGAGGGCCAGCAGGCGATCACCGGTTTTCAGACCCGCGGCCTGGGCCGGCCCCTTCGGATCCAGCTCCGCCAGCACCGGCGGCAAGGCCGGACGCCATGGGCGAATGCCCAGGGATTTGATCGGGTCAGGCTCATCGGAGCCTTTCAGCCAGTGATCCAGGGCCAGCTCGCGCGAGCTTTCGGTGGTGGAATCCTGATCGCGCACCACCAGTTTCACGATGCCGCTTTCACCCAAGCGACGCACCAACTGCAAATTGACGGCACCCCAGCCGGTGGTTGGCTCGCCATCAACTGCAACAATTTCTTGCCCGGCAGTCAGGCCGGCCTTCGCCGCCATGCTGTCGGCCTCGACGGCACCGATCACCGGACGCACCTGCTGGCTACCCAACATGGCCAGGACCCAGAAGAACACCATCGCCAACAGGAAATTCGCGATCGGGCCTGCCGCGACGATGGCGATGCGCTGACGAACGGTCTTGCGGTTGAAGGATTGATCCAACTGATCAGCCGGCACTTCGCCTTCGCGCTCGTCGAGCATCTTGACGTAGCCGCCCAATGGAATGGCCGCAATTACGAACTCGGTGCCACGACGGTCGTGCCAGCGCAGCAACGGCATGCCGAAGCCTACGGAAAAGCGCAGTACCTTGACGCCGCAACGACGCGCGACCCAGAAATGGCCGAACTCGTGGAAGGTAACCAGCACACCCAGAGCAACCAGGGTGCCGACAATCATGTAGAGCGCACTCATCTAATTTCTCCGCATTTCAATCCAGTGCCTGAAGGCTTGAACACACCCAGAGGCTAACGCGTATTGCGGCTCAACCACTGCTCGGTCAAGGCCCGGGCCTTTGCATCCGCTTCGAACACCGCGCCCAGATCATTCACCGGGACGACGGGCTCAAGGCTCAAGACGTCCTCGATGATACCCGCGATCTGCGGAAAGCGGATGCGCCGGTCCAGAAACGCCGCCACAGCCACTTCATTGGCCGCATTCAGCATCGCCGGGGCACTGTTACCCGCCTCCGCAGCTTGCCGCGCAAGACGCAGGCAAGGGAAGCGTTGCTCGTCGGGCGCTTCGAAGTCCAGACGGGCAATGGCAAACAGATCCAGCGGCGCAACACCCGAGTCAATCCGCTCAGGCCATGCCAGGGCATTGGCGATCGGCGTACGCATGTCCGGATTGCCCAGTTGGGCCAATACCGAGCCATCCACATAGTCCACCAGGGAATGAATCACACTTTGCGGGTGGATCACCACCTCGACCTGGTCCGGCCGGGCATCGAACAACCAGCAGGCCTCAATCAGCTCCAGGCCCTTGTTCATCATGCTCGCTGAATCCACCGAGATCTTGCGCCCCATGGACCAGTTCGGGTGAGCGCACGCCTGATCGGGAGAAACATGTTCCAGATCGGCCAGCGGCGTCTGCCGGAACGGGCCACCGGAGGCTGTCAGCAGAATCCGGCGCACGCCGACCTGGCTCAACCCGCGGGCGAAATCACCAGGCATGCATTGGAAAATCGCGTTGTGCTCGCTGTCGAGCGGCAACAGCACGGCGCCGCTCTTGCGCACCGCCTGCATGAAGAGTGCCCCGGACATCACCAGGGCTTCTTTGTTGGCCAGCAGAATCTTCTTGCCCGCATCAACGGCCGCCAGGGTCGGGCGCAAGCCGGCAGCGCCGACAATCGCCGCAACCACGGTGTCGACCTCAGGGTCTGCCGAAACCTGGCACAACCCCTCCTCCCCCACCAATACCTGAGTCGCCAGGCCCGCAGCGCGCAAGTCATCCTGCAAACCACGTGCAACTGCCGCTTCGGGCACTACTGCGTATTGCGGCGCGTGCCGCACACACAGTGCCAGCAGTTCACTCAGGCGACTGAAACCGGTCAAGGCGAATACTTGATAACGCTCGGGATGACGGGCAATCACATCCAGGGTGCTTAGCCCCACCGAGCCGGTAGCGCCCAGCACGGTTACCTGCTGCAGGCGGCTCACGAGGCAGCCATCCACAGCAGTACGGCAAAGATCGGGATCGCGGCAGTCAGGCTGTCGATACGGTCCAGCACGCCACCGTGACCCGGCAGCAGGTTACTGCTGTCCTTGATCCCGGCCTGGCGCTTGAACATGCTTTCGGTCAGGTCACCGACCACCGAGATGAACACCACCACGGCTGCGCCCACCAGGCCCAGTAGCATTTCCTTGACGGTCCAGCCACGCACCACACCGACCACCACGGTAATCACCAGGGTCAACGCCAGGCCGCCATATACGCCTTCCCAGCTTTTGCCCGGACTGACCGCCGGCGCCAGCTTGCGCTTGCCGAAGGCACGCCCGGAGAAATAGGCGCCGATATCGGCACCCCACACCAGGACCATCACCGCCATGATCAGCCAGTTACCCAGTTGCATGTGCTTGATGTAGACCAGGCCTTGCCAGGCAGGCAACAGAATCAAAAGGCCAATCACCAGCTTGCAGGCGACACTGGACCAATGACTGCTGGTGCCCGGATAGGTCAGCACCAGATAGGTCGCCAACGCCCACCACAACACCGCCGCACCCAGCACCCAGGGCGCCACGTCCGGCAGGATGTACATCAGGAACATCAACAACGCCACGACAGCGGCATACATCACACGAGGCAACTGCGCGGCGAAACCCGCCAGGCGCGCCCATTCCCAGGCACCCAGGGTCACAACCAGGCCGATGAACAGCGCGAAGTTCGCACCTTCAAGCAGGAAAAACCCGCACAGGGCAATAGGCAGCAGGATCAGCGCCGTGATGATTCGTTGTTTAAGCATTAAACCCGGGCTCCAGCTTCGATCTGCTCGCTCGTTTTACCGAAGCGACGCTGACGGGAAGCGAAATCGGCCAGCGCATTGCGCATGGCATCGTGTTTGAAGTCCGGCCAGAACAGGTCGGAGAAGTACAGTTCGGTATAGGCCAACTGCCACAACAGGAAGTTGCTGATGCGATGGTCGCCACCGGTACGAATGCACAGGTCCGGCAACGGCAGGTCGCCGGTCACCAGGCAGGTTTGCAAGAGTTCGGGGGTAATGTCTTCCGGGCGCAGATGGCCGGCCTGCACTTCCCGCGCCAGACGCTGCGCGGCCTGGGCAATATCCCACTGGCCGCCGTAGTTGGCTGCGATCTGCAGCACAAAACGGTTGCTGCCGGCAGTGATCGCCTCGGCTTCGCGCATGGCCGCCTGCAGCTCCGGATGAAACCGCGAACGGTCACCGATGATACGCAGGCTGATGTTGTTCTCGTTCAGGCGCTTGGCCTCGCGGCGCAGGGCCTTGAAGAACAGGTCCATCAAGGCACTGACCTCCTCGGCCGGGCGCTGCCAGTTTTCACTGGAGAACGCGAACAGGGTCAATACTTCGACCTTGGCCTCGGCGCACACCTCGATCACGGCTCGTACAGCGTCGACACCCGCTTTATGCCCGGCAACGCCCGGCATAAAGCGCTTCTTCGCCCAGCGATTATTCCCGTCCATGATGATCGCGACATGGCGCGGCACCACGGAGGGCACAGTCTGCTTGGTCTTTTCCATGAAGGCGTCCTGACCCCTTATACGGCCATCAGGTCCTTTTCTTTATCTTCCGTGGCCTTGGTGATCTGGGCCTCGGCATCTTTAGTCAGCTTGTCGATATCAGCAACGGCACGGCGCTCTTCGTCTTCGCTGATTTCCTTGTCCTTGACCAGCTTCTTCAGGTCACCCAAGGCATCACGACGGATGTTGCGCACGGCAACACGCGCGTCTTCCGCTGCACTGCGCGCCTGCTTGGTGAAGCCCTTGCGGGTTTCTTCGGTCAGGGCAGGCATGGAGATCAGCAGCAATTCGCCCAGGTTGGTCGGATTGAGGTTCAAACCGGCGCTCTGGATGGCCTTGTCGACGGCGCCGAGCATGTTGCGCTCGAAAGCAACGACTTGCAGGGTGCGCGAATCTTTTACAGTGATGTTGGCCACTTGGGTGATCGAGGTATCAGCGCCGTAGTAAGGCACCATCACGCTGCCCAGGATGCTTGGGTGGGCCTTGCCGGTACGAATCTGGCCAAACGCATGGTTCAGGGATTCCAGGGATTTTTGCATGCGCTCTTGAGCGTCTTTTTTGATTTCGTTGATCATTGTTCGATTTCCTCGATCAGAGTCCCTTCCGCGCCGCCGTGTACGATGTTCAGCAGGGCGCCGGGCTTGTTCATGTTAAATACGCGCAGCGGCATCTTGTGGTCGCGGCACAAGCAAATTGCCGTCAGGTCCATCACGCCCAGCTTGCGATCCAGTACTTCATCATAAGTCAGATGATCGAACTTCTCGGCATGCGGGTCTTTGAATGGGTCTGCGGTGTAGACACCGTCAACCTTGGTGGCCTTGAGTACCACGTCCGCGTTGATCTCGATACCACGCAGGCAAGCTGCCGAATCGGTGGTAAAGAATGGGTTGCCGGTACCGGCCGCAAAAATCACGACTTCCTTGGCATCCAGGTGACGCATGGCCTTGCGACGATCATAGTGATCCGTTACGCCAACCATGGAAATAGCCGACATCACGATCGCGGTGATATTGGCGCGCTCCAGCGCATCACGCATGGCCAGGGCGTTCATCACAGTGGCCAGCATGCCCATGTGGTCGCCTGTCACCCGATCCATGCCGGCAGCGCTGAGTGCCGCGCCACGGAACAGGTTGCCGCCGCCGATCACCAGACCGACCTGGACACCGATACCGACCAGTTGGCCGACTTCCAGCGCCATGCGATCGAGTACTTTGGGATCGATCCCAAACTCTTCCGAGCCCATCAGGGCCTCGCCGCTAAGCTTGAGTAGAATGCGTTTATAGCGAGCCTGATGACCACTGCCCTGCTGAGCCATTGCGAATCTCTCCTGCGGCGTATTTTTTGAAAATTCTTGGCAAGCCGTTTACGGCCTGCGTTCACTCTAGCTTGACGCTGTCACAGCGCCATCGGAACACGGCTTTGTAAGCCAGTTCCAAAGGGAAACCAATAAAAATCGATCACCCCATTTGAAAAGAGGCTGCGCGCGTAAGCGGGCAGCCTCTTTTGGGCGACAGTTAAAAACTGTCTTACTTCTTGGTGGCAGCCAGCTGGGCAGCAACTTCTTCAGCGAAGTTGTCGACCGGCTTCTCGATGCCGTCGCCTACTTTGTAGTAGGTGAAGGAAACGATTTCAGCACCGGCTTTCTTGGCCAGTTCGCCAACCTTGATTTCAGGGTTCTTGACGAACGCCTGCTCAACCAGGGAAGCCTCAGCCAGGAACTTGCTGATACGGCCCTTGACCATGTTTTCAACGATGTTTTCAGGCTTGCCTTTGATTTTCTCTTCGTTCAGCTGCAGGAACACGGCTTTCTCGCGTTCGATGGCTTCAGCAGAAACTTCCGATGGCAGCAGGAATTCAGGGTTGCTGGCCGCTACGTGCATAGCGATGTCTTTGGCCAGTTCAACGTTGCCGCCTTTCAGGGCAACCACAACACCGATCTTGTTGCCGTGCAGGTAAGCACCCACAACGTCACCTTCAACGCGGGTCAGGCGACGAATGTTAACGTTCTCGCCTACTTTACCCACCAGAACCAGACGATCAGCTTCTTGAGCTTCGATCAGCGGAGCCGCGTCGGTCAGCTTGTCAGCGAATGCTTTTTCAACGCTGGCAGCGACGAAGTTCTTGAAGTCGTCTTGCAGGGCCAGGAAGTCGGTCTGCGAGTTAACTTCCAGGATAACGGCCGATTTGCCGTCTTCCTTGATTGCGATGGCGCCTTCAGCAGCGACGTTGCCTGCTTTCTTGGCAGCCTTGATGGCGCCCGAAGCACGCATGTCATCAATGGCTTTTTCGATGTCGCCGCCGGCCTTGGTCAAGGCCTTTTTGCAATCCATCATGCCTTCGCCGGTACGCTCACGCAGTTCTTTAACCAACGCTGCAGTAATCTCTGCCATTTTCAAAATCCTCTTGGATAGGTTTTCAACCATTCCACCCGATTGAACGGGCGATCAATTCTTCCCGAACCACCCTTGTAGGCCGCTGCACGTTACAAATGTTGTAGCTGCGCTGCCGACAAATGGTTTTCGAGGTGGCAAAAAGGGGGCCAAGCCCCCTTTTTGCTTACTGAGTCAACGCCAAGGCGTCAGTTACTCAGCTGCAGCTACCGGAGCTTCTTCAACGAACTGCTCGGTACCGCCAGCAACGTGGTTGCGACCACGGATTACAGCGTCAGCCATCGAACCCATGTACAGCTGGATAGCGCGGATTGCGTCATCGTTGCCTGGGATGATGTAGTCAACGCCTTCCGGGCTGCTGTTGGTATCGACTACGCCGATAACCGGGATGCCCAGCTTGTTGGCTTCGGTGATCGCGATGCGCTCGTGATCAACGTCGATAACGAACAGTGCGTCAGGCAGACCGCCCATGTCCTTGATACCACCCAGGGAACGATCGAGCTTTTCCAGGTCGCGAGTGCGCATCAGCGCCTCTTTCTTGGTCAGCTTGGCGAAAGTACCGTCTTCGGCTTGCACTTCAAGGTCACGCAGACGCTTGATGGAAGCACGGATGGTTTTGAAGTTGGTCAGCATGCCGCCCAACCAGCGGTGATCGACGTACGGCGAACCGCAACGTGCTGCTTCTTCAGCAACGATCTTGCCAGCGGAACGCTTGGTGCCGACGAACAGAATCTTGTTTTTGCCCTGGGCCAGGCGCTCTACGAAAGTCAGAGCTTCGTTGAACATTGGCAGGGTTTTTTCAAGGTTGATGATGTGGATCTTGTTACGCGCGCCGAAAATGTATTTACCCATTTTCGGGTTCCAGTAACGGGTCTGGTGACCGAAGTGCACACCGGCCTTCAGCATATCGCGCATGTTGACTTGGGACATGATAGTTCCTTAATAAGTCGGGTTTGGCCTCCACGTATCCCAATGACCAACCAGCGGCATTCGCCTCCGGCACCCAGGTCATCGTGTCGACACGTGTGTGGATTTAAGCTTTGCGGGGTATCCCCGGAAAGCGGCGCATTTTATACCACAGAGCTTGCAAAAACGAAACCCGCAATCACATTTGCCGTCAGTCGCTTTTGCCTAAGCCTTTGAATAGAGCCAGAATGCCCCCATCCTTATAGACAGAAGCGATCGCCAGACGCTCATGGTTTCACCCTTGCGTCTGCTAGAATCGCGTTTTTTGGGCTTGTGCGAATTCTGCAACCTTTTGTCGCACACCCGTAAACCGTATTGATTTCAGCGCGTCGCGCTAGAGAGAGCCTGTATGACCGTAACCCTCAAAACCGCCGAAGATATCGCTGGCATGCGTGTTGCCGGCAAACTGGCTGCCGACGTCCTGGAAATGATTGCCGAACACGTCAAGCCCGGCGTCACCACCGAAGCGCTGGACCGCATTTGCCACGACTATATCGTCGACGTGCAAAAGGCCATCCCTGCGCCGCTGAACTACAAGGGTTTCCCCAAGTCGATCTGCACCTCGATCAACCACGTGGTGTGCCACGGGATTCCCGGCGACAAGCCGCTGAAGGACGGCGACACCCTGAACATCGACGTCACCGTCATCAAGGACGGCTACCACGGCGACACCAGCCGCATGTTCCACGTCGGCACCGTGCCGGTCTGGGCCGAGCGCCTGTCGCAAGTCACCCAGGAATGCATGTACAAGGCCATCGAGATCGTCAAGCCTGGCTGCCGCCTGGGTGACATCGGTGAAATCATCCAGAAGCACGCTGAAAAGAACGGCTTCTCGGTGGTGCGCGAGTTCTGCGGCCACGGCATCGGCAAGGTGTTCCACGAAGAGCCACAGATCCTGCACTACGGCCGCGCCGGCACCGGCATGGAGCTCAAGGCAGGCATGACCTTCACCATCGAGCCGATGATCAACCAGGGCAAGGCCGACACCAAGGTGCTGGGCGACGGCTGGACCGCCATCACCAAGGACCGCAAGCTCTCGGCGCAGTGGGAACACACCCTGCTGGTGACCGACACCGGCTACGAGATCTTCACCCTGCGTGCCGACGACACGATTCCCCGCGTTTCGGCGTAATGTTTGCACCGGTTTTCTAATAGCGACGCTGTGACCCATAGATAGAAAGGAAAACCGATCGATGCCCCAGGTGGATCCCGAACTCTTCGACCGTGGCCAGTTCCAGGCGGAACTGGCACTGAAGGCCAGCCCCATCGCCGCCTTCAAGAAGGCCATTCGTCAGGCCCGCGAGGTGCTCGACGGGCGCTTTCGTACCGGCCGCGATATCCGCCGGCTGATCGAGGACCGCGCCTGGTTCGTCGACAACATCCTGCAAAAGGCCTGGGAACAGTTCAGCTGGAGTGAAGACGCCGATATCGCCCTGGTGGCGGTCGGCGGCTACGGCCGTGGCGAACTGCACCCCTACTCCGACATCGACCTGCTGATCTTGCTGGACAGCGCCGATCACGAGATCTTTCGCGACTCCATCGAGCGTTTTCTGACGCTGTTGTGGGACATCGGCCTGGAAGTCGGCCAAAGCGTACGCTCGGTGGACGAGTGTGCCCAGGAAGCCCGCGCCGACCTGACGGTGATCACCAACCTGATGGAAAGCCGCACCATCGCCGGCCCCGAGCGCCTGCGCCAGCGCATGCTGGAAGTCACCAGCACCGCGCACATGTGGCCAAGCAAGGACTTCTTCCTGGCCAAGCGTGCCGAGCAGAAAGCCCGGCACCACAAGTACAACGACACCGAATACAACCTGGAACCCAACGTCAAAGGCTCCCCGGGCGGGCTGCGGGACATCCAGACGATTTTGTGGGTCGCCCGTCGCCAGTACGGCACCCTGAACCTGCGCGCCCTGGCCGGGGAAGGCTTCCTGGTGGAGAGCGAAAACGCCCTGCTGGCCTCCTCCCAGGAATTCCTCTGGAAAGTGCGCTACGCGCTGCACATGCTGGCCGGGCGCTCCGAAGACCGCCTGCTGTTCGACCACCAGCGCTCCATCGCGACCCTGCTGGGGTTTGAAGGCGAAGACGCGAAGACCAGCATCGAAAGCTTCATGCAGCAGTACTACCGCGTGGTAATGAGCATTGCCCAGCTCAGCGACCTGATCATCCAGCACTTCGAAGAAGTGATCCTGGCCCCGGAAGACGAAGCACCGCCGCAGCCGATCAACGCGCGCTTCCAGCTCCACGATGGCTACATCGAGGCACGCAACGACAACGTATTCAAACGCACGCCGTTCGCCATGCTGGAAATCTTCGTGTTGATGGCCCAGCAGCCGGAAATCAAGGGCGTACGCGCCGACACCATTCGCCTGCTGCGGGAAAACCGTCACCTGATCGACGACGACTTCCGTCACGACATCCGCAATACCAGCCTGTTTATCGAGCTGTTCAAGTGCAAGATCGGCATCCACCGCAACCTGCGTCGCATGAACCGCTACGGGATCCTGGGGCGCTACCTGCCGGAGTTCGGTTTTATCGTCGGGCAGATGCAGCACGACCTGTTCCACATCTACACGGTGGACGCCCACACCCTGAACCTGATCAAGCACCTGCGTAAGTTGCAGTACACCCAGGTATCAGAGAAATTCCCGCTGGCCAGCAAGCTCATGGCGCGTCTGCCCAAGCCGGAATTGATCTACCTCGCCGGCCTGTACCACGACATCGGCAAGGGCCGGCACGGCGATCACTCGGAAATTGGCGCAGTGGACGCCGAAGCGTTCTGCCAGCGTCACCAGTTGCCGCTGTGGGACAGCCGCCTGATCGTGTGGCTGGTGCAGAACCACCTGGTGATGTCCACCACCGCCCAGCGCAAGGACTTGTCCGACCCGCAGGTGATCCACGATTTTGCCCAGGCCGTCGGCGATGAAACCCGCCTCGACTACCTGTACGTGCTCACCGTGTCCGACATCAACGCCACCAACCCGACGCTGTGGAACTCCTGGCGCGCCAGCCTGTTGCGCCAGCTCTACACCGAGACCAAGCGCGCGCTGCGTCGCGGCCTGGAGAACCCGGTGGACCGCGAAGAACAGATCCGCCGCACCCAAAGCGCGGCCCTGGATATTCTGGTGCGTGGCGGCAATGACCCGGACGACGTCGAGCAACTCTGGTCGCAACTGGGAGACGACTACTTCCTGCGCCACACCGCCGGCGACGTGGCCTGGCACAGCGACGCGATCCTGCAGCAGCCGGCCGATGGCGGCCCGCTGGTGCTGATCAAGGAAACCACCCAGCGCGAGTTCGAGGGTGGCACGCAGATCTTTATCTACGCACCCGACCAGCACGACTTCTTCGCCGTGACCGTGGCGGCGATGGACCAGCTCAACCTGAACATTCACGACGCCCGGGTCATCACCTCCAGCAGCCAGTTCACCCTCGACACCTACATCGTGCTCGACACGGAAGGCGAGTCCATCGGCGACAACCCGGAGCGGGTGAAAAAGATCCGCAAAGGCCTGACCGACGCGCTGCGCAATCCTGACGACTACCCGACCATCATCCAGCGTCGGGTGCCGCGCCAGCTCAAGCACTTTGCTTTTGCCCCCGAGGTGACCATCCACAACGACGCCCAGCGCCCGGTGACGGTGCTGGAACTCAGCGCGCCGGACCGCCCGGGCCTGCTGGCACGGATCGGCACGATCTTCCTGGAGTTCGACCTGTCGTTGCAGAACGCCAAGATTGCGACCCTGGGCGAGCGGGTGGAAGACGTGTTCTTCATCACCGATGCCGACAACCAGCCGCTTTCCGACCCTGAACTGTGCCGACGCTTGCAGGAAGCCATCGTCCAGCAGTTGAGCGTCAATCAGGAGACCGGCGTCGAGATGTCACGCTTGAGCATCTGACCGACCGCCCATTTTCAGCTTCCAATGAATTGAACGAGATTTATCGATGAACAACGCCCTGAACCAGCTGCAGCCCTACCCGTTCGAGAAATTGCGCGTCCTGCTGGGCAGCGTCACGCCGAACCCGGACAAACGCCCCATCGCCCTGTCCATCGGTGAGCCGAAGCACAAATCCCCGCAGTTTGTCGCCGAGGCGCTGGCCAACAACCTGGACCAGATGGCGGTGTACCCCACCACCCTGGGCATTCCCGCCCTGCGCGAAGCCATTGGCGCCTGGTGTGAACGCCGTTTCAGCGTGCCCAAGGGCTGGCTTGACCCGGCGCGCAACATCCTGCCGGTGAACGGCACCCGTGAAGCGCTGTTCGCCTTCACCCAGACCGTGGTCAACCGCGGCGACGACGCGCTGGTGGTCAGCCCGAACCCGTTCTACCAGATCTACGAAGGGGCTGCGTTCCTCGCCGGGGCCAAGCCGCATTACCTGCCGTGCCTGGATGAAAACGGCTTCAACCCGGATTTCGACGCGGTATCGCCGGACATCTGGAAACGCTGCCAGATCCTGTTCCTGTGCTCGCCAGGCAACCCCACCGGTGCACTGATTCCCGTCGACACCCTGAAAAAGCTGATCGCCCTGGCTGACGAATACGACTTCGTGATCGCCGCCGACGAGTGCTACAGCGAGCTATACTTCGACGAACAAACCCCGCCGCCAGGCCTGCTCAGCGCTTGCGTGGAACTGGGCCGCCATGACTTCAAGCGTTGCGTGGTGTTCCACAGCCTGTCCAAGCGCTCCAACCTGCCGGGCCTGCGCTCGGGCTTTGTGGCCGGCGATGCCGAAATCCTCAAGGGCTTCCTGCTGTACCGCACCTACCACGGTTGCGCGATGCCGGTGCAAACCCAACTGGCGAGCATTGCTGCCTGGCAGGACGAAGCCCACGTGCAGGCCAACCGTGACCTGTACCGGGAGAAGTTCGATGCGGTGCTGGCGATCCTGAAGCCGGTGCTGGACGTGCAAAACCCGGACGGCGGCTTCTACCTGTGGCCGAATGTGAAGGGCGACGATGCGGCGTTCTGCCGGGACTTGTTCGTGGAAGAACACGTGACCGTGGTACCGGGCTCGTATCTGTCGCGGGAAGTGGACGGGGTCAACCCGGGCGCCGGGCGTGTACGCCTGGCGCTGGTCGCGCCGCTGGCGGAGTGCGTGGAAGCGGCGACGCGGATTCGCGACTTTATTACCCGCAATAAATAACTGCGCTGAATGTGGCGAGGGAGCTTGCTCCCGCTGGAGTGCGCAGCGCTCCCGCTTTTTTGGGGCCGCTACGCAGCCCAGCGGGAGCAAGCTCCCTCGCCACAAGCAAGCACCGCAGTGTTATTTGATATGACCCAGATTCGCCTCGCTCATATCCAGATCCGCCAACACCTCCCGTAGCACATCATCACCAATCTGATGGTGACGGCTCAGGCTATACAGTTCCAGACGCTGCGCCCGCAGGGCCTTGAGCCGCAACTTGCGCTCCAGTTGATCCATCTGCAACGCCAGCGCCTGGGCTTCGGCCGAATCGTTGAACACTTCCAGTTGATGACGATACTCCGACATCAACCGCGCCTTGAGCTCGGTGGCCAAGGCTGCCTGGGCGGCATCCTGGGGTGCAGCTTCAGCGGGTTCTTCGGCTTCCAGGGCATGGATAGCAGCCACGGCGGTCTTCTTCCAGGCCTCGCGCACTTCATTGTGGCGTTTCTCATCCGGGCTCTTCTCGATGCCGCGCAACAGCAGCGGCAAAGCGATGCAGGCCGCGACGAGCGAAAGCAGGATCACACCGGCGGCGATGAAGATCAGCAGGTCGCGCTCGGGAAAATCCTGCCCCGGCGCAAGCAGTAACGGTACCGACATCACACCCGCCAGGGTCACGGCACCGCGTACGCCACCGACGGTCAGCAACCAGCAGGACCGCGCGGTGGGCACCAGCGTCAGCTCACTTTTCCCACGAATCCGGCGCAATAAACCCGACAGTCGCCAGATGCTTTGCACCCAGATAAACCGCAACACCACCAGCACCAGGAAAATCGCGATCACGTCCAGGCAGCGATACAACAAGGTCGGCCACAGCGTCGGCTCGTGACTGACCACCGCCTTGATGATGTCCGGCAGTTGCAGGCCCAGCAGCAGGAAGATCAAGCCGTTGAACGCAAACTCCAGCAGCGACCAGACGCTGCGGTTGAGCAACCGGGTGCTGGTCTGGCGCGGCAGCAGGTCGAGCCAGCTTTGCATCATGCCCGCAGCCACCGCCGACAGGATGCCCGAGGCGCCAAGGCGTTCCGCCAGCACGTAGGCGGCGAATGGCAGCAACAACATGAACACCACGTGCGTCGCCGGGTCGTCCCAGCCCCGGGCGATCATCCAGGCACGCAGGCGGCCCACCAGCCAGCTCAACGCCACACCGACCGCCAGGCCACCCACGGCCACCAGCACAAAGGTGAGGCTCGCATCCGCCAGCGAGAACACGCCGGTCAGCGCCGCCGCCAGGGCGAACTTGAAGGTCACCAGGCCCGAGGCATCATTCATCAACGCCTCGCCCTGGAGCATGTGCATCAGTGGCGTCGGCAACCGATTCTGGGAAATGGCTGACACCGCCACGGCATCCGTCGGCGATAACACGGCCGCGAGGGCGAAGGCCACCGGCAGGGGAATACTCGGCAACAACCAGTGAATGAAGTAACCGGCACCCACCACCGTAAACAGCACCAACCCCACCGCCAGCGTCAGGATCGGCCCGCGCAGGCGCCACAATTCACGCTTGGGCATGCGCCAGCCATCAGAGAACAGCAGCGGCGGCAGAAACAGGAAAAGAAACAACTCAGGGTCCAGGGCGACATGCAGCCCCAGGGTCGGCCAGGCCAGCAACGCACCGGCGGCGATCTGCACCAGTGGCAACGGCAGTGGGATGATACGCCCGACAAGGCGCGAAACGCTGACCAGCATCAGCAGGATAAGTACGGTGTAGGCGGTTTGCATAACGCGGGATTCCCAGACAATCAACTTGCAACAACACACATCAGGCAACAACTCGCCGTTGAAGTGCCATATTAGCCGCCTATGCTGCGCGATGGCCTTTGCACAAAAGTCGCACACGAGCAAAACGTAAGTGTGACGAGCGGCGCCGAAAGCCGCTGGCCATGGCATAATCCGTGACCTTTAATCTGCGTGAGCCCAAAGGGGGGCAATTCCTTGACCGCTTCAAGCAAAACGTTGCACCTTTTCGGCATCAAAGCCTGCGACACCATGAAAAAGGCGCGCACCTGGCTCGATGAGCACGCTATCCAGTATGAGTTTCATGACTACAAGACGGCCGGTATCGACCGCGAACACTTGACCCAATGGTGCAATGAGCACGGTTGGCAGGTGGTTTTGAACCGTGCGGGCACCACCTTTCGCAAACTCGAAGACGAACGCAAAGCCGATCTCGACCAAGCGAAAGCCATTGAATTGATGCTCGCGCAACCCTCGATGATCAAGCGCCCGGTGCTTGATCTCGGTGACAAAACCCTGATTGGCTTCAAGCCAGATAGCTATTCGGCGGCCCTCAAGTAGGCCAGCCCACTCCATTTTTGTAGAGGTAACAGCATGTCCAATTCCCTGTTCAGCCTGGGCTTCGGCGTCGGCACTCAGAACCGCCAAGGTGCTTGGCTGGAAGTGTTTTACGCACAACCGCTGCTCAATCCATCGGCTGAAATCATCGCGGCCATCGCGCCGATCCTCGGTTACACCGAAGGCAACCAGGCGATCACTTTCACCGTCACCCAGGCCCTGCAACTGGCTGACGCGCTCAAGGGCGTCGACGCTGCCCAAGCCGCCCTGTTGAGCCGCCTGGCTGAAAGCCACACGCCGCTGGTCGCCACCCTGCTGGCCGAAGACGCCGCACTGACCTCCACGCCTGAGGCCTACCTCAAGCTGCACCTGCTGTCCCATCGCCTGGTCAAGCCTCACGGCCTGAGCCTGGCCGGTGTGTTCCCGCAGTTGCCGAACGTGGCCTGGACCAGCCAGGGCGCAATCGACATCAATGAGCTGGCCGAGCGTCAACTGGAAGCGCGCCTGCGTGGCGACCTGCTGGAAGTGTTCTCGGTGGACAAGTTCCCGAAAATGACCGACTACGTGGTGCCGAGCGGCGTGCGTATCGCTGATGCCGCGCGCATCCGCCTGGGCGCCTACGTAGGCGAAGGCACCACCGTGATGCACGAAGGTTTCGTCAACTTCAACGCCGGTACCGAAGGCCCGGGCATGATCGAAGGCCGCGTGTCGGCTGGCGTGTTCGTCGGCAAGGGTTCGGACTTGGGCGGCGGTTGCTCCACCATGGGCACCCTGTCGGGTGGCGGCAACATCGTGATCAAGGTCGGCGAAGGCTGCCTGATCGGCGCCAACGCCGGTATCGGTATCCCGTTGGGCGACCGCAACACCGTGGAGTCGGGCCTGTACGTGACCGCCGGCACCAAGGTTGCGCTGCTGGACGAGCAGAACCAGCTGGTCAAGGTGGTCAAGGCCCGCGAGCTGGCCGGCCAACCGGACCTGCTGTTCCGCCGCAACTCCGAGACCGGTGCCGTGGAGTGCAAAACCCACAAATCGGCCATCGAACTGAACGCAGCGCTGCACGCTCACAACTAAGCAGCGACTCGATGCCACTAACGGCCCGCGCCTGACCGGTGCGGGCCGTTTATACGAGTCTTGATCACCATGCTTGTGCCCTCTCCCTGGCGCGCCGATTTTCCGGCCATCGCCACCCTGCAACGGCAAGACCAGACCTATCTGGACAACGCCGCCACCACGCAAAAACCTCAAGCCCTGCTGGACGCCATCAGCCATTACTACGCCAATGGCGCAGCCAATGTGCACCGTGCACAGCACTTGCCGGGCGCCCATGCGACCCAGGCTTTCGAGGACAGTCGCAGCAAGGTGGCACAGTGGCTGAACGTCGGTGACGAGGGGCAAATCATCTTCACACACGGCGCGACATCGGCGCTGAACCTCCTGGCTTATGGCCTTGAGCACCTATTCAACCCGGGCGACGAGATTGTCATCAGCGCCCTGGAGCACCACGCCAACCTGCTGCCGTGGCAGCAACTGGCCAAGCGTCGCGAGCTGGCGCTGGTGGTACTGCCGCTTGACGCTGGCGGTTTGATCGACCTGCAAGCCGCCGCCCAACTGATCGGCCCGCGCACCCGCCTGCTGGCGGTGAGCCAACTGTCCAACGTACTAGGCGCCTGGCAGCCGTTGCCGCAACTGCTGGCGCTGGCCAAGGCCCACGACGCCCTGACGGTGGTCGATGGCGCCCAGGGCATCGTGCATGGTCGCCATGATATGCAGGCCCTGGGCTGCGACTTCTACGTGTTTTCCAGCCATAAACTCTACGGGCCGGATGGCGTCGGCGTGCTGTATGGCCGCACCGAAGCCCTGCATCACCTGCGCCACTGGCAGTTTGGGGGCGAGATGGTGCAGCAGGCTGATTATCAAAGCGCCAGTTTCCGCCCGGCGCCCCTCGGCTTCGAAGCCGGGACTCCGCCGATCGCCAGCGTGATCGGCCTGGGGGCAACCCTGGATTACCTGAGTTCCCTGGACCAGCAGGCGGTGACGGCTCACGAAGCCGCCCTGCACGACTACCTGTTGCGTGGCTTGCAAGCGCGCAATGGCGTGCGCTTGCTGGGGTCGCCGCACGTCGCCCTGGCCAGCTTCGTGGTGGAAGGCGTGCACAACGCCGACCTCGCCCACTTGCTGACCGAACAAGGGATTGCGGTGCGCGCCGGCCATCATTGTGCGATGCCGCTGCTCAAGCAGATGGGATTGTCGGGGGCGATTCGGGTGTCGTTGGCGCTGTACAACGACTCCGATGACCTGGAGCGCTTTTTTGAAGCGCTGGATCAAGCCCTGGATATGTTGCGATGAGCTTGCCGCCGGAGGCCGTTGTCGCGCTGGAAGCGTTCCAGGCAGTCGGCAGTTGGGAGCAACGGGCCCGCCTGCTGATGCAATGGGGCGAGCGGCTGCCCGCCTTGCCGGATGAAGACAAGGTCGACGCCAACCTGGTGCAGGGCTGTGAAAGCCTGGTGTGGCTGGTGGGGCGCTTGCAGGATGGGCATTGGCAGTTTGCCGCCAGCAGCGATGCACGGCTGATACGCGGGCTGGTGGCGTTGTTGCTGGCGCGGGTCAACGGTGTGTCTGCCGCCGAACTGCAAGCCGTCGACTTGCCCGGCTGGTTTGAACAACTGGGCCTGTCGCGGCAGTTATCGCCGTCGCGCAGCAATGGGTTGAATGCGGTGCTGCAGCGCATGCGGCATCTGAGCCTCACACAAAACTAAATGTGGGAGCGGGCTTGCTCGCGAAGGCGGCGTGTCAGTCACCGGAGATGTCGACTGATACACCGCTTTCGCGAGCAAGCCCGCTCCCACATTTTGATCCTCATTCCAGACTGAGATCTAAGGAGCCTTGACCCTGTCAGCAGGCCGGCGCACCCCGGCCACTATCTTGTCCACCGCCTTGGTCGCGGCCACCATGCCGAAGGTCGCAGTCACCATCATCACCGCGCCAAACCCGCCGGCACAGTCCAGCTTCACGCCATCCCCGACAAAACTCTTCTGCAAACAGATGCTGCCGTCCGGCTTCGGGTAACGCAGCTGTTCGGTGGAGAACACGCAGGGCACGCTGTAATGGCGGGTCACAGTGCGGGAGAAGCCATAATCGCGACGCAACGTGGAGCGCACCTTCGACGCCAGCGGGTCATTGAACGTACGGTTCAAGTCACATACCTGAATCAACGTCGGATCAATCTGTCCGCCCGCGCCGCCGGTGGTGATGATCTGGATCTTGCGCCGCTTGCACCAGGCAATCAGTGCGGCCTTGGCGTTCACACTGTCGATGCAGTCGATCACACAGTCGATGTTCGGCGTGATGTACTCGGCCATCGTCTCGCGGGTCACGAAATCCGCCACCGCGTGCACGGTGCAATCCGGGTTGATGCCTTTCAGGCGCTCGGCCATGACCTCGACCTTGGCCTTGCCCACCGTGCTGTCCAGCGCATGCAGCTGACGGTTGCTGTTGCTGACGCACACATCATCGAGGTCAAACAGCGAAATCTCGCCCACGCCGCAGCGAGCGATGGCTTCCGCCGCCCACGAACCCACCCCGCCCACGCCGACGATGGCCACATGGGCCGCCTTCAGGCGCTCCAGGCCTTCAATGCCATACAAGCGGGCGACGCCGGCAAACCGTGGATCTTCTGTACTCATGACCATTACCCCAAAAACCGGCGCGCATTATAGGGCTACACAGCGACAAGTTTTAAACTACAAGCTACAAGTAAGAGAACTTACGACGAGTTGCACTGCCCAATGTCCGGTTTTTCCCGGCTTGCTGTACGGTCGGTGAAAGGCCAGTGTAGGATGCGCGCCGTTCGGCGCAGGCCGACACCTCTTTTCGTTCCACACCCTTTGGAACCCGAAATAGCCATGTCATCGCGTAAATTTGGACTCAACCTGGTGGTGGTGCTGGCAATTGCCGCGCTGTTCACCGGCTTCTGGGCGCTGATCAACCGCCCGGTCAATGCCCCTAACTGGCCCGAGCAGATCTCCGGTTTTTCGTACTCGCCGTTCCAGCAAGGCCAGTACCCACAGAAAGACCAGTATCCGACCGACGATCAAATGCGTCAGGACCTTGCGATCATGAGCAAGCTGACGGACAACATCCGTACCTACTCGGTCGACGGCACCCTGGGGGATATCCCCAAGCTGGCGGAAGAATTCGGCCTGCGGGTGACCCTGGGGATCTGGATCAGTCCGGACCTTGAGCGCAACGAGCGCGAGATCCAGCGCGCCATCGAAATCGCCAACAGCTCCCGCAGCGTAGTGCGGGTAGTGGTGGGCAACGAGGCGCTGTTCCGCGAGGAAATCACTCCGGAAGCGCTGATCGTGCTGCTGGATCGGGTACGGGCCGCCGTCAAGGTGCCCGTGACCACCTCCGAGCAATGGCACATCTGGGAACACAACCCGCAACTGGCCAAGCACGTCGACCTGATCGCCGCGCACATCCTGCCGTACTGGGAACATATCCCGGTGGACAAGGCCGGCCAGTTCGTCCTCGATCGCGCACGGGACCTGAAGAAGACCTTCCCGAAAAAGCCGCTGTTGCTGTCGGAGGTTGGCTGGCCGAGCAACGGCCGGATGCGTGGCGGTGCTGACGCCTCCCCCGCCGACCAGGCGATTTACCTGCGCACGCTGGTTAACACGCTGAACCGCCAGGGCTACAACTACTTCGTGATCGAAGCGTTTGACCAGCCATGGAAAGCCAGCGACGAAGGCTCTGTAGGCGCCTATTGGGGCGTGTTCAACGCCGCACGCCAGCAGAAATTTAACTTTGATGGCCCGGTGGTCGCGATTCCGCAATGGCGAGTGCTGGCGATCGGCTCGGTGGTGCTTGCACTGCTGTCCCTGACCCTGCTGATGATCGACGGCTCGGCCCTGCGCCAGCGCGGCCGTACGTTCCTGACCTTTATCGCGTTCCTGTGCGGGTCGGTATTGGTGTGGATCGGTTATGACTACAGCCAGCAATACAGCACCTGGTTCAGCTTGACGGTGGGCTTCCTGCTGGCACTCGGCGCCCTGGGCGTATTTATCGTGTTGCTGACCGAAGCCCATGAGCTGGCCGAAGCAGTCTGGACCCACAAACGCCGGCGTGAATTCCTGCCGGTTGAAGGGGATTCGGACTACCGCCCGAAAGTCTCGATCCACGTGCCGTGCTACAACGAGCCGCCGGAGATGGTCAAACAGACCCTCGACGCCCTGGCCGCCCTCGATTATCCGGACTACGAAGTCCTGATCATCGACAACAACACCAAGGACCCGGCCGTGTGGGAGCCGGTGCGCGACTACTGCGAAACCCTCGGCCCGCGCTTCAAGTTCTTCCACGTCTCGCCCCTGGCCGGTTTCAAGGGCGGCGCACTGAACTACCTGATCCCGCACACCGCCAAGGATGCCGAAGTGATCGCGGTGATCGACTCCGATTACTGCGTGTCGCCAAACTGGCTCAAGCACATGGTGCCGCACTTCGCCGACCCGAAAATCGCCGTGGTGCAGTCGCCACAGGATTATCGCGACCAGAACGAAAGCACCTTCAAGAAGCTCTGCTACGCGGAATACAAAGGCTTCTTCCATATCGGCATGGTCACCCGCAACGACCGTGACGCGATCATCCAGCACGGCACCATGACCATGACCCGTCGCTCGGTGCTGGAAGAGCTGGGCTGGGCCGACTGGTGCATCTGTGAGGATGCCGAGCTGGGCCTGCGGGTCTTCGAGAAGGGCCTGTCGGCGGCGTACTACCACGACAGCTACGGCAAGGGCCTGATGCCCGATACCTTTATCGACTTCAAGAAACAGCGTTTCCGCTGGGCCTACGGTGCGATCCAGATCATCAAGCGTCACACTGCGAGCCTCTTGCGCGGCAAGGACACCGAGCTGACCCGTGGCCAGCGCTACCACTTCCTCGCGGGGTGGTTGCCGTGGGTGGCCGACGGCATGAACATCTTCTTCACCGTGGGCGCCTTGTTGTGGTCGGCGGCGATGATTATCGTGCCGACGCGGGTTGACCCGCCGCTGCTGATTTTCGCGATCCCGCCACTGGCGTTGTTCGTGTTCAAGGTCGGCAAGATCATCTTCCTCTACCGTCGTGCGGTGGGTGTGAACCTGAAAGATGCGTTCTGCGCGGCACTGGCCGGGCTGGCGTTGTCGCACACCATCGCCAAGGCGGTGCTGTACGGGTTCTTCACCACCAGCATTCCGTTCTTCCGTACACCGAAGAACGCCGATAACCACGGTTTCTGGGTGGCGATCTCCGAAGCCCGGGAAGAGATGTTCATCATGCTGCTGTTGTGGGGTGCGGCACTGGGGATTTACCTGGTGCAGGGCCTGCCGAGCAATGACATGCGCTTCTGGGTGGTGATGTTGCTGGTGCAGTCGCTGCCGTATGTGGCGGCGCTGATCATGGCGTTCCTGTCGTCGCTGCCGAAACCGGCACCGAAGCAAGAGCCCGTGGCCGCTGCTTAAAATCCTGCGCAATGCACTAAACGGCGGCCTCTGGCCGCCGTTTTGCTATAAGATAACGGCCATTTTGTGAGACTTGGCCCAGGCCATTGCTTTGTGTGGGAGCGGGCTTGCTCGCGAATGCGCCGGGTCAGTTCATACATTGTTGACTGACACTCCGTATTCGCGAGCAAGCCCGCTCCCACACAAGCCCCCCTCCCACATAAGCCTTGCGCCCTGACATGCTTCTGGAGTTTTTACATGACGGCCCACGCCGACCTTTCGCCGACCCTCCAACTCGCTATCGACCTGATCCGCCGCCCGTCGGTGACGCCGGTCGACGCCGATTGCCAGAAGCTGATGATGCAGCGCCTGGGCGACGCCGGTTTTGCGCTTGAGCCGATGCGCATCGAGGATGTGGATAACTTCTGGGCCACCCACGGCAAACACGAAGGCCCGGTATTGTGCTTCGCCGGCCACACCGACGTGGTGCCGACCGGCCCGGTCAAGGCCTGGCAGAACGACCCGTTCGACGCGCTGATCGATGAAAACGGCATGCTCTGCGGCCGTGGCGCAGCCGACATGAAAGGCAGCCTGGCGGCGATGCTGGTCGCTTCCGAGCGCTTCGTGACGGACTACCCGGACCACAAGGGTTCGGTGGCTTTCCTGATCACCAGTGACGAAGAAGGCCCGGCGCACCACGGCACCAAGGCCGTGATCGAACGCCTGGCAGCCCGCAAGGAGCGCCTGGACTGGTGCATCGTCGGCGAACCGTCGAGCACCACCCTGGTGGGCGACGTGGTCAAGAACGGCCGTCGCGGCTCCCTCGGCGCCACCCTGACCGTGCGCGGCGTGCAAGGCCATGTGGCCTACCCGCACCTGGCGAAGAACCCGATCCACCTGGCGGCTCCGGCCCTGGCCGAACTGGCCGCCGAGCACTGGGACGATGGCAACACCTTCTTCCCGCCTACCAGCTTCCAGATTTCCAACCTCAACTCCGGCACCGGCGCCACCAACGTGATCCCGGGCGACCTGACGGCGGTGTTCAACTTCCGCTTCTCCACCGAGTCCACCGTCGAAGGCCTGCAGCAGCGGGTCGCGGCGATTCTCGACAAGCATGGCCTGGACTGGCATGTGGAGTGGGCGCTGTCGGGCCTGCCGTTCCTCACCGAACCGGGCGCGTTGCTCGATGCGGTCTCCGCCAGCATCAAGGCCGTCACCGGTCGCGAGACCCAGGCGTCCACCAGCGGCGGCACCTCCGATGGGCGCTTCATCGCGACCCTCGGCACTCAGGTGGTGGAGCTGGGCCCGGTCAACGCGACGATCCATCAGGTCAACGAGCGCATCCTCGCCAGCGACCTCGATGTGCTGACCGAAATCTACTACCAGACCCTGATCAAGTTGCTCGCCTGATGCTCGCTTGCCCCATTTGCAGCGCACCGCTACAGGAAGTGAACAACGGTGTAGCCTGCCCGGCCGGGCACCGTTTCGACCGGGCGCGCCAGGGTTACCTGAACCTGTTGCCGGTGCAGCACAAGAACAGCCGTGACCCGGGCGACAACCTGGCGATGGTGGAAGCGCGCCGCGACTTTCTCAACGCCGGGCATTACGCCCCGGTGGCCAGGCGCCTGGCCGAACTGGCCGCTGAACGCAAACCCCAGCGCTGGCTCGACATCGGCTGTGGCGAGGGTTACTACACCGCACAGATCGCCGACGCCCTGCTGCGCGCCGATGGTTATGCCCTGGATATTTCCAGGGAAGCGGTCAAGCGCGCCTGCAAGCGCAACCCCACGGTGACCTGGTTGATCGCCAGCATGGCCCGGGTGCCGTTGGCCGATGCCAGTTGCCAGTTCCTGGCCAGCGTGTTCAGCCCACTGGACTGGCTGGAGGCCAAGCGCCTGCTCAGCCCGGGTGGTGGTTTGATGAAAGTCGGCCCGACCCGCGGCCACCTGATGGAGCTGCGTGAGCGTTTGTACGACGAAGTGCGCGAGTACACCGACGACAAGCACCTGGCGCTGGTGCCGCAGGGCATGAGCCTGCAACACAGCGAAACCCTGGAGTTCAAGCTCAGCCTGGCCGACCCCAAGGATCGCGCCAACCTGCTGGCGATGACGCCCCACGGCTGGCGCGCGAGTGCCGAACGCCGGGCCCGGGTGATCGAAGCCGCCGAACCGCTGCTGGTCACTGTGTCGATGCGCTACGACTATTTCGTGCTTCAATAACCCATTATTTTTGTGGGCCTCGGGGCCCACACCGAATCCGCGAATGGATTTTCAAAATCCCGCAACGAGGAACATCCATGCGCCAACCTGATATCGAGATTTACCTCAAGGACGCCGACGTCGACCACAAGGCCATCGCCGCCTGGTTGGGCGCCGCCCTGGGCCCGTGCACCGACTGGGTCCAGCGCGGCCAGACCTACAAGTGCAAAGCCGGCAGCGTACCGGTCACCTGGCTGCCGAAAGCCGTAGGCAAATGGAACAGCCTGTACCTGGAAAGCGACCAGACCCCGTGGGAAGACGACATCGCCTGCGCCCGCGCAGCCTTTGCCGCGCTGAACGTCGAAGTGCGTTGCGCGCCGGGCAGCTGGGTAGAAGAAGAAGGTGAAGAAAGCGCGGATACCTGGATTCGTATCAGCGCCGACGGTGAAGAGCAGATCACCTGGAAAACAACCTGAGGGATCGTTCCCACGCTCTGCGTGGGAATGCAACCTGTGACGCTCCGCGTCACGATTAAAAGCAGACGCGGAGCGTCCAAAGAAGCATTCCCACGCAGAGCGTGGGAACGATCACGCCAAGGTTACAGGCCCACCACATCCTCAGCCTGCAAGCCCTTCTCGCCCGTCACCACGGCGTATTCCACCTGCTGGCCTTCGGCCAATGAACGATGCCCTTCACCGCGAATGGCGCGGTAGTGCACAAACACATCCTTGCCATCTTCCCGCTGGATAAAGCCATAGCCCTTGGCGTCGTTGAACCACTTCACATTGCCGGTTTCGCGCGTTGCCATCTGTTTTGCTCCCACATGCTTTTTATAAGTACGTTTATTGTTGAGTCGTCGCAGTTGAACTGCCGAGTATAAGACAGGCTCAAAAAGCTTCAACTCAAGATTACTTCGCCGCTTTTTTGCCGATTTTCGGCTAATACTGCACACTAGCGCCCCGAGCACCTGCCCGGTTTTTTTCCCCACTCAAAGCAGAAGCCGTATGACCCGTTCTCCCTTTCGCCGTCTGGTATTTGGCACCTTGCGCCGGCTGTTGTACCTCTGGGTTCGCTCAGAGACGATCAACCAGTCGTCCCTTACCTTGAACCTCGACCGCAGTCGTCCGGTGTTTTACGTCCTGCAATCTCCATCCCTCACCGAATTGGCGGTGGTTGATACCGAATGTACCAAGGCCGGCCTGCCGCGCCCGGTGCTGCCGGTGTCGGTCGGCCCGCTGATGGAGCCGGCGGCCTTCTTCTACCTGACGCCCGACCCCGACTGGCTGGGGCGCCAGGACAAGCGTGGGGCCCCACCCACCCTGACCCGCCTGGTGGATGTGCTCACCGAACACGCCGAAGAGAATGCACAGATCATTCCAGTCAGCGTGTTCTGGGGCCAGTCGCCCGACAGCGAGTCCAGCCCCTGGAAACTGCTGTTCGCCGACAGCTGGGCCGTCACCGGCCGCCTGCGCCGGCTGCTGAGCATCCTGATCCTGGGCCGCAAGACCCGGGTGCAATTCTCCGCGCCCATCAACCTGCGTGAGTTGATCGAGCACAATAAAGGCCACGAACGCACCGTGCGCATGGCCCAGCGCATCCTGCGGGTGCACTTTCGCAACCTGAAAACCGCCGTGATCGGCCCCGACCTGTCCCACCGGCGCAACCTGGTGAAGGGCCTGGTGAACATGCCACTGGTACGCCAGGCGATCCTCGACGAGGCCGAACGCGAGAAAATCACCCCCGAGAAAGCCAAGGCCCAGGCCCTGCGCTATGGCAACGAGATCGCCTCGGACTACACCTACACCGCCATCCGTTTCCTCGAAGTGGTGCTGAGCTGGTTCTGGAACAAGATCTACGACGGCATCAAGGTCAACAACATCGAAGGTGTGCAAAAGGTCGCCCAGGGCTACGAGGTGATCTATGTACCGTGCCATCGCAGCCATATCGACTACCTGCTGCTCTCCTACCTCCTGTTCAAGAATGGCTTGACCCCGCCGCACATCGCCGCCGGGATCAACCTGAACATGCCGGTGATCGGCAGCCTGTTGCGCCGTGGCGGGGCGTTTTTCATGCGCCGTACCTTCAAGGGCAACCCGCTGTACACCTCGGTGTTCAACGAATACCTGCACACCTTGTTCACCAAGGGTTTCCCGGTGGAATACTTCGTCGAAGGCGGACGCTCGCGCACCGGGCGCATGCTGCAACCGAAGACCGGGATGCTGGCGATCACCCTGCGCAGCTTCCTGCGTTCCTCGCGCATGCCCATCGTGTTCGTGCCGGTGTACATCGGCTATGAGCGGGTGCTGGAAGGCCGCACTTACCTGGGCGAACTGCGCGGTGCGAGCAAGAAGAAAGAGTCGATTTTCGATATTTTCAAAGTGGTCGGCGCCCTCAAGCAGCGCTTTGGCCAGGTCGCCGTGAACTTCGGCGAACCGATCAAGCTGGCTGAATTCCTCGACAGCGAGCAGCCCGACTGGCGCTCCCAGGAGCTGGGCCCGAACTACAAGCCGGCGTGGCTCAACGAAACCACCAACCGCCTCGGCGAACGGGTGGCGCAACACTTGAACGAAGCGGCGGCGATCAATCCGGTGAACCTGGTGGCCCTCGCGCTGCTGTCCACCACCCGTCTGGCCCTGGACGAACAGGCGATGGCGCGCCAGCTGGATCTGTACCTGGCACTGCTGCGCAAGGTGCCCTACTCGCCCCACACCACCCTGCCGGAAGGCGACGGCCTGGCGCTGATCAAGCACGTCAAGGACATGCACCTGCTGTCGGAACAGAGCGATGCACTGGGCAAGATCCTCTACCTGGACGAGCAGAACGCCGTCCTGATGACCTACTACCGCAACAACGTGCTACACATCTTCGCCCTGCCGGCGCTGCTGGCAAGTTTCTTCCAGAGCAGCTCGCGGATGAGCCGCGAGCAGATCCTGCGCTATACCCGTGCGCTCTACCCGTACCTGCAATCGGAGCTGTTTATCCGCTGGTCCCTGGACGAGCTGGACGCGGTGGTCGACCAGTGGCTCGAAGCCTTCGTCGAACAAGGCCTGCTGCGTTTTGAAAACGACGTGTACCTGCGCCCGGCGCCGAGCTCACGGCAGTTTGTGCTGTTGACCCTGCTGTCCAAGAGCATCGCCCAGACCCTGCAACGCTTCTACATGGCGATCTCGCTGCTGCTCAACAGCGGCCAGAACAGCATCAGCGCCGAAGAGCTGGAAGACCTGTGCACGGTCATGGCCCAGCGCCTGTCGATCCTGCACGGCCTGAATGCCCCGGAGTTCTTCGACAAGAGCCTTTTCCGACATTTTATCCAGACCCTGCTGGAGCAAGATGTGCTGCGTCGCGACGAGGCCGGCAAACTGAGCTATCACCCGCTGCTGGGTGAGCTGGCCGAAGGTGCAGCCAAACGCGTATTGCCCGCGGAGATTCGCCTGTCGATTCGCCAGGTCGCACTGCATCGCAGCGAAGAGGCGCCAGACCAGCCTGTGGTACCCGAAGAAACACACTAGAGTGACCGAGGCGCCAGGGTGTTTCTGGCGCCGTTGACAAGGAGCTGCACCATGAAAAAAATCATCCTCCTGGGCCTGACCGCCCTGCTGGGAGCCTGCCAGACCATGAGCCCCGCGCCCAAAGCCAGCCTCGATGGCGAAGTGTTCTACCTGCAACGCATCGCCCTGCCGCCCGCCGCCACCTTGAGTGTGACCCTGCAGGATGTGTCCTTGATGGATGCCCCGGCCGTGACCCTGGCCGAGCAGAAAGGCCCGGTGAAAGGCCAGGTGCCGCTGCCCTTTCATCTGAGCTACGACCCGACCCAGGTCAAGCCTGGCCACAGTTACTCGGTGAGCGCTCGCATCGAACTGGAGGGCAAGCTACTGTTTATCACCACCGAACGGCACTCCGTGCAGTTGAACGGCCAGGCCCCACAACCGCTGCGCCTGCGCGTGGATGCGGTTGCACACTGATTAAAATATCGAACATAAGGAAGCGCCCATGCTCCGTAACTCCCTTCGCCTCACTGCCCTGTGCGCCGGCTTGCTGCTCGGTGCCAACGCCATGGCCTTGTCCCTCGGCAGCCTGTCCCAGGGCGACGCCACCGGCGGCCTCAAGGATGCACTGACCCAAGGCGCACAGATTGCCGTGAAACAACTGGGTGTGCCCGGTGGTTTCAGCAACAACCCCGAAGTGAAGATCGGCCTGCCGGGCAAGTTGGGCAAAGTCGCTGACAAGTTGAAAATGTTCGGCATGGGTGACCAGGTCACGCAACTTGAAACCAGCATGAACAAGGCGGCCGAGTCTGCTGTCACCCAGGCCCAGCCGATCCTGGTAAACGCGGTGAAAAACATGAGCGTGACCGATGCCAAGGGCATCCTCACCGGCGGCCAGGACTCGGCCACCCAGTACCTGAACAAAAGCAGCCGTGACGAGATCCGGGCCAAGTTCCTGCCGATCGTCAAGGCCGCTACCGACAAGGTCGGCGTGGCCCAGCAGTACAACGCGCTCGCCGGCAAGGCCGCCACCTTTGGCGCCATTGATGCCAAGAGCGCCAATGTCGAAAGCTACGTGACCGAACAGGCGCTGGACGGGCTGTTCAAGATGATCGCCCAGCAGGAAGAAACCATTCGCAAGAACCCGGCGGCGGCTGCCACCAGCTTGGCCAAGAAGGTGTTCGGCGCGCTGTAGACCATACCTGGCAACTAAAAACGCCCTGAACTATTCAGGGCGTTTTTTTTAATAGCGGCACTTGCAAGGCAAATCACTACCCACGGCATTGCTGTTGCTGCTGTTGGTGGTGTTGTTTTCGGTTTTGATATTAATGTTGATCTCGGGCTGGCCATTGCCATTGGACCGACCGGAATTCGGCCCTATTCCAAATACAGCCCCCAACAGGTGCAGTGGTGAAACCAGTACTGGAAAAATCATACACACTCCTCGATATCTATGGTCAAAAGCCCCCTCTGAGTGGCAAGGCAGCCCGAGTGGTTCCCGGGCTGCCTCGAGTCAGCGGCTACCGATGGATCGGAAAGAGTGCCGACGACCTCTGGTAGGGTTGGTGGGCCTCATGCACCGGCGCCTGGTGATACGGCTTGGGCCGCGCAGGCAGGACAGGCCCCGTTGGTCGGGAGTGATGGCCGTGATTGAAACCGGGCCGTCCATGGCCGGGCTTGTGCGGTCGCGCCGTATCAGCTTCTTTATTGGAACCAGGCAACAGATTGCCCAGCAGTGACCCCAGGAAAGCACCTTTGAAAGCTGCCAGGGCAGACAAAATAAACATATGACACTCCATGAACTCATTGTTGTTCATCGGGACCGCAGGCTTGCGGCCCCGACAACGACGTCTGTCAATCAGACAATTCTGAGTGGAGCACCATGGGCAAACGTTCCGTCGCCCAGGGTCGTAGTTTGCGTCTATGTGTGAATGACCAGAGGCATTTCCTTACAGGACACCCCTGCCACTCGCAGCCTTACACCGCCTCCTTGCGGACCCGAAACCACGCCGCATACAGCGCGGGCAGGAACAACAGGGTCAATGCCGTCGCAACAATCAAGCCGCCCATGATCGCCACGGCCATCGGCCCGAAGAACACGCTGCGGGACAGCGGGATCATCGCCAGTACGGCCGCCAGCGCCGTCAGCACAATCGGCCGGAAGCGCCGCACGGTCGCCTCGATAATCGCCTGCCAGGGAGCCAGGCCGGCCTTGATGTCCTGCTCGATCTGGTCCACCAGGATCACCGAGTTACGCATGATCATCCCCGACAGCGCGATGGTCCCCAGCATCGCCACGAACCCAAAGGGCTGGCGGAACACCAGCAGGAACATTGTCACCCCGATCAGGCCCAAGGGCGCCGTGAGAAACACCATCGCGGTGCGGGAGAAGCTGCGCAATTGCAGCATCAGCAAGGTCAGCACCACCACGATAAACAGCGGCACACCGGCCTTGACCGAGTTCTGCCCACGGGCGGAATCCTCGACCGTGCCGCCAACTTCCAGCAGGTAGCCGTCCGGCAGTTCAGCGCGCACGCCTTCGAGGGTCGGCAGGATCTGCTGCACCAGGGTGGCCGGTTGTTCCTTGCCGTAGATATCGGCGCGAACGGTCACGGTCGGCAGGCGATTACGGTGCCAGATGATGCCTTCCTCAAAGCCGTATTCCAGGGTCGCGATCTGCGACAGCGCCACGCTCTTGCCGTTGTCGGTCGGCACCGCCAGGCTTGGCAGCAGCGACAGCTCGGTGCGCTCATGCACCGTGCCGCGCAGCAGGATTTCGATCAACTCGTTGTCTTCGCGATACTGGCTGACGCTGGAGCCCGTAAGGGAACTCTGGAGGAATTTCGACAGGTTGGCGGTGCTCACGCCGAGGGCACGGGCGCGGTCCTGGTCAACGTTGAGGTAGACGATCTTGCTCGGTTCTTCCCAGTCCAGGTGCACGTTGACCACGTGGGTATTTTCGCGAACCTTGGCCGCCACTTTCCGCGCCAGGGCCCGGACTTCTTCGATGTGCTCGCCCGTTACCCGGAACTGCACGGGGTAGCCAACCGGCGGGCCGTTTTCAAGCCGCGTAACCCGCGAACGCAGGTCCGGGAATTGTTCGTTGAGGGTTTCGATCAGCCAGGTGCGCAAGCTTTCGCGCTCCTCGATGGTCTTGGCCAACACCACAAACTGGGCAAAGCTGGCGGCCGGCAGTTGCTGGTCCAGCGGCAGGTAGAAACGTGGCGAACCGGTACCGACATAGGCCACATAATTTTCAATACCTGCATGTTCCTTGAGCAAGGCTTCAAGGCGTTTGACCTGGTCGGCCGTATTGCTCAGGGACGCGCCTTCAGCCAGTTTCAGGTCGACCATCAGTTCCAGTCGCCCGGAAGCCGGGAAGAACTGCTGGGGCACAAAGCGGAACAGCGCCACCGAGCCGATAAACAGCAGCAAGGTCAGGACGATCACCGTCTTGCGCCGACGCACGCACCATTCCACCAGGCGTCTTACGCGCTGATAGAAGGGTGTGCCGTAGGGATCCGGCCCGTCGGTGCCATGCTTGGCCGCATGAATCTTCGCCAGGTCCGGCAGGAGTTTTTCCCCCAGGTACGGCACGAACATCACGGCGGCGACCCACGAGGCCAGCAGCGCAATGGTCACCACCTGGAAGATCGAGCGGGTGTATTCACCGGTGCTCGATTGCGCCGTGGCAATCGGCAGGAAACCCGCGGCCGTGATCAGGGTGCCGGTGAGCATCGGGAAGGCTGTGCTGGTCCAGGCGAAACTGGCGGCCTTGAGTCGGTCGTACCCTTGCTCCATTTTGATCGCCATCATTTCAACGGCGATGATCGCATCGTCCACCAGCAAGCCCAGCGCCAGCACCAGCGCGCCGAGGGAGATTTTGTGCAGGCCGATGCCGAGGTAATACATGGTGGCAAACGTCATGGCCAACACCAGCGGAATCGCCAGGGCGACCACCATGCCGGTGCGCACGCCCAGAGAGAAAAAGCTCACCAGCAACACAATCGCCAGGGCCTCGGCGAGCACCTGGACGAATTCGCCGACACTGGTTTTTACCGCTGCCGGCTGGTCCGACACCTTGCGCAGTTCCATACCGGCAGGAAGGTTCTTCTGCAGGCGTGCGAATTCGCCTTCCAGGGCCTTGCCCAGCACCAGGATGTCGCCACCATCACGCATGGCCACGGCCAGCCCGATGGCGTCGGCGCCCATGTAGCGCATGCGCGGTGCCGGTGGATCGTTGAAGCCACGATGAATCTCGGCCACGTCACCGATACGGAACGTACGATCACCGACGCGGATCGGGAAGTCGCGAATCTCCTTAACGGTCTTGAAGTTGCCGGACACCCTTAACTGCACGCGCTCGCTCGGGGTTTCAAAGAAGCCGGCGGTGGACACCGCGTTCTGTTCCTGCAACGCCTGCTGCACGGCCGCCAGCGGCAGGCCGAGGGTGGCGAGCTTGAGGTTGGACAGCTCGATCCAGATCTTCTCGTCCTGCAAGCCCAGCAGTTCGACCTTGCCGACATCCGGCACCCGTTGCAGCTGAATCTGGATGCGGTCGGCGTAGTCCTTGAGCACGGCGTAGTCAAAGCCATCGCCGGTCAGGGCGTAGATATTGCCGAAGGTGGTGCCGAATTCATCGTTGAAAAACGGGCCCTGGATATCCGGTGGCAGGGTCTGGCGAATATCGCTGATTTTCTTGCGCACCTGGTACCAGAGGTCCGGGATCTCTGCGGAGTGCATCGAATCCCGGGCCATGAAGGTGACCTGGGATTCACCGGGCCGCGAGAAGGAGACGATGCGCTCGTAGTCGCCGGTCTCCATCAATTTCTTTTCAATACGCTCGGTGACCTGGCGCGACACTTCCTGGGCTGTAGCGCCTGGCCAGTTGGTCTTGATCACCATGGCCTTGAAGGTAAACGGCGGGTCTTCGCTTTGTCCCAGCTTGGTGTAGGACAAGGTGCCGACCACTGCCAGCAGGATCATCAGGAACAGTACGATCTGGCGATTACGCAACGCCCATTCGGAAAGATTGAAACCCATCGGGGACTACTCCTTGGCCGCCAGACTTACCACTCGATTGGCGCGATCCACCGGGCGCACTTGCTGGCCCTCATGGAGTACATGCACACCGGCGGCGATCACCCAATCAGTGGGGTTCAAGCCTTCCAGCACCGGCACGGTTTTCTCGCCAAAGGCGCCGATCCGCACCGGTGTGCGCTTGAGGGTATTGTCGGGCTGCACCACCCAGACGTAGGACGCGCCGTTCTCCGCGCTCAGGGCAGACAGCGGCACCGCCAGGGGAATCACCCCGTCAGCCTGGATGAAGACGCGAGCGCTCTGCCCCAGTTCCGCAGGCACTTTGCCGCCGGTAAACGCGACGCGGGCGGCGAAGGTTCGCGACTTTGGATCGGCAGCCGGCGACAGTTCGCGGATGCGGCCGTTGAAGCGCTGGTCGGGCTGGCTCCACAGTTCCACGGACACCGGCTGGCCAATCTTGAAACGCCCGAAGCTTTGCTCCGGCAGGCTGATCAACACCTCCCGCTCGCCATCGGTGGCCAGGGTGAATACGGTCTGGCCGGCCGACACCACCTGGCCGACTTCCACTGCACGCTTGGCGACCACGCCATCCTGGGGTGCGCGCAACACGGCGTAACCGGCCTGGTTATTGGCCACGTCGAATTCGGCCTTGATCTGCTTGAGGCGTGCTTCACCGGAGCGGTAGAGGTTTTCGGAGTTGTCGTACTGGGAGCGGCTGACCATCTGACGGTCCATCAGGGTCTTGTAGCGGTCACGCTCGGCGCGTACCAGGCTCAGGTTGGCGTCGGCAGCGGCGACCTGGGCGCGGGTGGCTTCCAGTTGCAGGCGTACGTCCTGAGGGTCGAGTTCGGCCAGGGGCTGGTTGGCCTTGACGCGCTCGCCCTCCTCCACCAGTCGTCGGCTGACTTTGCCGCCAATGCGAAAGGCCAGGTCGGGTTCATAGCGGGCACGCACCTCGCCCGGGTAGCTGTCGGAAGCCTGCGCCGAAGGCTCTGGCTGAACCACCATGGCCGGGCGGACGGTGGTTTGCGCCGCTTCTTCATGGCCACAAGCAGCCAACAGGAATAACAAGCTGGCAGGCAACGCGAGTGGCAGGAAATAGCTGCGCATGCTGAAGGACCTTTCGCTAATGGTGCTAGGAATAATTATACTGGCCAGTATGTTATTAATACCAAACTCACCAGTCCAGTAATAAAGTGAAAATGTCCGACAATCCTGTGAACACCAATAGCCCCGGGCGTCCCAAGGACATGGCAAAACGCCAGGCGATTCTTGATGCGGCGAAGATCCTGTTTTTGAGTAATGGATATGCCAGTACCAGCATGGATGCCGTGGCAGTGGAGGCCGGGGTGTCGAAGCTGACGGTGTACAGCCATTTCACCGACAAGGAGACGCTGTTCTCGGCGGCGGTGGTTGCCAAGTGCGAAGAGCAGTTACCGGTGATGTATTTCGAGCTGCCCGAGGGTGTGCCGGTGGAGAAGGTGCTGCTCAATATCGCCCGCGGGTTTCATGTGCTGATCAATAGCGAGGAGTCGGTGAACCTGCATCGGTTGATGATGACTTCCGGGAGTCAGGATCCGAAGTTGTCGCAGATCTTTTTCGAGGCCGGGCCGATGCGTATGTTGCAGGGGATGGAGCGGCTGCTCTGTAAGATCGACCAGAGTGGCGCATTGCGTATTGCCAAGCCGTTCACCGCGGCGGAGCATTTTTTTTGCTTGCTCAAGGGGACGGCGAATTTTTGTTTGTTGTATGGGTGTGGGGGGCAACTGAGCGCTGAGGCGGCCGAGGAGCATGTGCAGGAAGTGGTTGGGTTGTTCATGCGGGCTTATCGGGCTTTTTGAACTGGGTACATATCCGTTTTTTGGGTCAGGGCCGCTTATGGTTCCGCTCTTACAGCGGCTCACTTTTGAACAGCGCAAAAGTAAGCAAAACGCTCTTGCCCC